>JAIDLO010000252.1 GCA_029050995.1 Eubacterium sp.
ATTTTAGTATATATAAATTATATATATATTTCTATATAAATATCTCATTGTAACTAATTTGTAATTGACTTAAATTTCTCTATAATATATAATACTTTAAAATGAGAAAGGTATGGGCTTAAAATGGCATTGTTAATAAAAAATGCCCTTGTTTTCATGGGCGATAAATTTGAAAAGTCAGATGTTCTTATTAAAGATTCCAAAATTGATAGCCTTGGCCCCTCCATTTCTGTTAATGGAGCAGATCGTGTTTTTGATTGTAAGGATAAGTATTTTTTAATTCCGGGTTTTGTTGATGTTCATGTTCATCTTCGAGAGCCCGGTTTTTCTTATAAAGAAACGGTAAAATCTGGAACGATGGCTGCGGTTAAAGCAGGATATACTGCTGTTTGCCCAATGCCGAATCTTAATCCTGCGCCGGATTCGGTTGAGAATCTTAAGGTGCAGAAGGATATTATTGAAAAGGATGCTGTCATAGATGTTTTCCCGTTTGCAACCATAACAAAGGGCAGAAAAGGTACAGGCGAATGTGTTGATTTTGAATCGCTTAAAAACGAAGCAATCGGCTTTTCTGATGACGGAACAGGTGTGCAGACGGAAGAGCTTATGGAACAGGCTATGACGGAATGTGCAAAGCTAGGCTCGGTTATATCGGCGCATTGCGAGGTTAACGATTTGCTGAACGGCGGTTATATCCACGACGGCGAATATTGCAGAGCGCATAACCATAAAGGCATATGCAGTGAAAGCGAATGGGCGCAGATTGAAAGAGATTGCCGCCTTGCTGAAAAAACAGGCTGTCAGTATCATGTCTGCCATATTTCAACAAAGGAAAGCGTTGATATTATCCGAAAGGCAAAGGCAAGGGGCGTTCGTGTAACCTGCGAAACAGGTCCGCATTATTTAACAATGTGTGATAAGGACTTGCAGGAGGACGGCAGATTTAAAATGAATCCGCCGCTTCGGGCAGAAGAGGATATGAAAGCACTGCTCGAGGGCGTTCTGGACGGCACAATAGATGTTATCGCAACAGACCATGCACCGCATAGTGCAGAAGAAAAAGCAAAGGGTCTTGCAAAAAGTGCAATGGGTGTTGTCGGACTTGAAACCGCTTTTGCAGTCCTTTATACAAAGCTTGTTAAAACAGGTATAATTTCTCTTGAAAAGCTTGTTCAGATGATGTCTGTTAAGCCGAGAGAGATATTCAATATAAACGGCGGCGCAATCAAAGAGGGCGAAACAGCCGATTTGTGTCTGCTTGATTTAGAAAGCGAATGGGTTGTAAATCCTGATGAATTTGTTTCAATGGGTAAGGCAACGCCGTTTGAAAATTGGAAATTACAGGGTAAAAACCTTTTAACTATATTGAGAGGAGAAATTGTTTATGAAGCCATTTAACAAAAAAATCGTTCTTGAAAACGGCAGTGAGTTTTACGGCTATGCCTTTGGTGCAGATAAAGAGGCTGTTAACGAGCTTGTTTTTAATACTTCAATGGTAGGTTATCAGGAAATTATTTCCGATCCGTCCTATACCGATCAGATGGTGTGTATGACCTATCCGCTTATCGGAAACTATGGTATGACGGATGAGGATTATGAAACAAGAGTTCCTACAATGGGTGGTCTTATCGTTAGGGAATATAATGATCTTCCGTCAAACTTCCGCTATACAAAAACACTTTCCGAGGTGCTTGATGAATATGGCATTCCGGGTATCAGCGGTGTGGATACAAGAAAGATTACAAGAATTATCCGTGATGAGGGAAGCCAGAAGGTGCTGATTACTGATGCTTCAACGCCGTATGAGGAAGCCTTGAAGAAGGTTAGGGAATATGTTATTCCAACAGATATGGTTAGCAGAGTAAGCTGTAAAAAGCGTTGGTATTCAAGAACCCCGAATCATAAATACGATGTTGTTGCAATAGACTGCGGTATTAAGCTTAATATCGTAAGAAAGCTCAACGAAAAGGGCTGTAATGTAACGGTTGTTCCTTATAACACTACGGCAGAAGAAATCTTAAATATGAATCCGGATGGTCTTTTCCTTTCAAATGGTCCGGGTAACCCTGAGGATGTTCAGCCGGTTATCGAGGTTGTTAAGGCACTCAAAGGCAAGCTTCCGATCTTTGGTATCTGCCTTGGTCATCAGATGATTTCTCTTGCGCTTGGTGCAAAAACCTTTAAAATGAAATTCGGCCACAGAGGCGGTAACCATCCTGTTATGAATATGGAAACAGGAAAAATTGAAATTACCTCACAAAACCATTCCTATGCTGTTGATGCAAATTCTCTTGCAGGTACAGAGCTTACTTTAACACATAAGAACCTGCTGGATGATACGGCAGAGGGTGTTGAAAGTGCAGGAAATAAACTTTTCTCTGTTCAGTATCATCCTGAAAGTGCACCGGGCCCGCAGGACAGTGCATATCTTTTTGATAAATTTATCTCATTAATGGAAAAGGAGGCTGAGTAATATGCCAAAGCGTACAGATATTCATAAAATATTAGTTATCGGTTCAGGTCCTATTGTTATCGGACAGGCTGCTGAATTTGACTATTCAGGTACTCAGGCTTGCCTTTCTCTTCGTGAAGAGGGTTATGAGGTTGTTCTGATCAACTCAAACCCTGCAACGATTATGACAGATACGGATATAGCAGATAAGGTTTATATGGAGCCTTTGAATCTTGAATATGTTGCAAGAATTATCCGCCATGAGCGTCCTGATGCAATTCTTCCGTCACTCGGCGGACAAACGGGTCTTAACCTTGCAGTTCAGCTTGCAAAAAAGGGAATTCTTGAAGAATGTGATGTTGAAATTCTCGGAACACGCTTTGAAGCAATCGAGCGTGCAGAGGACAGAGAGCTTTTCAAGGACTTGTGCGAAAAGCTCGGCGAGCCTGTTCTTCCGTCCGATATCTGCAACACGCTTGAAGAAGGCCTTGCAATCGCAGAAAAAATCGGCTATCCTGTTGTTCTTCGTCCTGCATTTACCCTTGGCGGTACAGGCGGCGGCTTTGCTGATAATGAAGAGGAATGCCGTTTAATGCTTAAAAATGCGCTTGCATTATCTCCTGTTCATCAGGTGCTTGTTGAAAAGAGCATTAAGGGCTATAAGGAAATAGAATACGAAGTAATGCGTGATGCAAATGATACGGCAATCACAATCTGTAATATGGAAAATATCGATCCTGTTGGTATCCATACGGGCGACTCTATCGTTGTATGTCCGTCACAGACACTTACGAATAAAGAATATCATATGCTCCGTGATTCAGCTTTAAGAATTATCCGTGAGCTGAATATAGAAGGCGGCTGTAATGTTCAGTTTGCGCTTGATCCGCATTCCTTCCAGTATTATCTTATTGAGGTAAATCCTCGTGTATCGCGTTCATCCGCTCTTGCTTCAAAGGCATCCGGCTATCCGATTGCACGCGTTTCAGCTAAAATTGCAGTTGGTATGCATCTTGATGAAATTCAGATTGCAAACACACCTGCATCCTTTGAGCCTACGCTTGACTATGTTGTTTCAAAGATTGCCCGTTTCCCGTTTGATAAATTTGCAGATGCAAACAACAGCCTGAATACACAGATGAAGGCAACGGGCGAGGTTATGGCAATCGGCAGAACAGTTGAGGAAAGCCTTTTAAAAGCTGTTCGTTCTCTTGAAACAGGCGTATGCCACCTCTATTTAAAGAAATTTGATGATTACTCAGTTGATGAGCTTCTTGATTATATCAAAATTGGTACAGACGACAGGCTTTATGCAATCGCTCAGCTCATCCGTCTGAATGTTGATTTAAACAGAATTTATAACGCAACAAAGATTGATATGTTCTTTATTGAGAAATTCAAGAATATTGTTGTTTTTGAAACTGTAATGAAAGAAAATCCAAAGAGCGTAGAAGTTCTTAAGGATGCTAAGAAAATGGGCGTATCTGATAAATTTATCGGTATGCTCTGGGATATGACAGAGGCAGAGGTTTTTGCACTTCGTAAAGAAAACAAAATCTTCCCTGTATATAAAATGATTGATACCTGCGCATCCGAGTTTGATTCCTATGTTCCGTATTTCTATTCAACCTATGAAGAGGAAAACGAAAGCATTGTTTCGGATAAAAAGAAAATCATTGTGCTTGGTTCCGGTCCGATCCGTATCGGTCAGGGTGTTGAATTTGACTATTCAACTGTTCACGCAATCTGGTCTATCCGTGATGCAGGCTATGAGGCAATTATTATCAATAATAACCCTGAAACTGTTTCAACAGATTACACAACCTCAGATAAGCTTTATTTTGAGCCGTTAACTGTTGAAGATGTTATGAATGTTATTGAGCTTGAAAATCCTTTGGGTATCGTTGTATCCCTTGGCGGACAGACGGCAATCAACCTTGCGCCTCCGCTTGATGCACTCGGCGTTCCGATTATCGGCACAGATGTTGCCGCAATTGATAAGGCTGAAAACAGAGATTCCTTTGAAAAGGTTATGACAGAGCTTGGCATTCCGCAGCCAAAGGGACAGGCAGTAACAAAGATTGAAGACGGTGTAAAAGCAGCAGAACAAATCGGCTATCCTGTTCTCGTTCGTCCGTCCTTCGTTCTCGGCGGTAGAGCAATGCAGATTGTTGCAAGCGAGGAAAGCCTTCGCCATTATCTGCAGACTGCTGTTGAAATCAATACAGAACAGCCTGTACTTGTTGATAAATACATTATGGGTAAAGAGCTTGAGGTAGATGCAATCTGCGACGGCGAGGATGTATTCATCCCCGGTATTATGGAGCATGTTGAAAGAACTGGTGTTCACAGCGGTGACTCTATTTCAGTTTATCCAACCTTTGATGTTTCCCAGGATGTTAAGGATAAAATTATTGATTATACTGTTAAGCTCGGTAAAGCAATCGGCATTGTCGGTCTTTATAATATTCAGTTCATTGCCGATTCAAATGATGATGTTTTCGTAATTGAGGTTAACCCTCGTTCATCAAGAACTGTTCCGTTCCTTTCAAAGGCTACCTCCGTTCCTATGGCACATATTGCAACGCAGGTTATTCTCGGTCACAGCCTTAAGGAGCAGGGCATAACAGAGGTTTATCCTGCTGAAAAGAAACGCTGGTATGTTAAAGCGCCTGCATTCTCCTTCTCTAAGTTAAAGGGTATGGATACTTATCTTTCCCCTGAAATGAAATCAACAGGCGAAGCAATCGGCTATGATAAATCTCTCAACAGAGCGCTTTATAAAGCTATTCAGGCAAGCGGTCTTAATGTATCAAATTATGGCACAGTGCTTGTTACAATCGCTGATATGGACAAGCCTACTGCGCTTCCGCTGATCAGACGCTTTTATGAGCTCGGCTTCAATATTGAAGCAACAGAGGGAACAGCAAGATTCCTGAAAGAGCACGGCATCAGAACAAGAATCCGTGCGAAGTTAACAAGTGACGGCAGTGATGAAATTCTGTTGGCTCTTCGTAAAGGTCATATCGCTTATGTTATCAATACGATTGATGTAAGTCATGGTGACAGCCATTCAGACGGCTCTGAAATCCGCCGTGCTGCTGTTGAAAATAATGTAACAATGTTTACCTCTCTTGATACAGTAAAGGTTCTTCTTGATGTTCTTGAGGAAATAACACTTGGTGTATCAACAATTAATGCAGAAGATTAATTCGGAGATATTTATGTATAAACAAGATATTTACAAAATCATTGAAAATAAGGCGTTAACGAAAGATGTTTATAAAATGATTCTTGAGGGAGATACGCAGTATATTACCGCTCCCGGTCAGTTTATCAATCTGAAGTTAGAGGGGAAATTCCTTCGCCGTCCTATTTCGGTTTGTGATTATGATGATAAAACAATAACAATTATTTATAAGGTTGTCGGCGAGGGAACAGAGCAGATGTCCCTTATGCAGGCAGGCGAGGAAATAGATTGCTTAACAGGTCTTGGAAACGGCTATGATATAAGCAAGTCAAAAGCACCGCTCGTTATCGGCGGCGGTGTCGGCGTACCGCCTATGTACAATTTAACAAAGTGCCTTGTTGCCGACGGACAGAAGCCGACAGTTATTCTCGGCTTCAATACAAAGGCTGAAATCTTCTATGAGGAAGAATTCAAAGCTCTTGGGGTTGATACTATCATAACAACAGCAGACGGCTCATACGGTGTTCAGGGCTTTGTAACGGACGCTCTGCCTGCTGATTATGATTATTTCTACACCTGCGGTCCTATGCCTATGTTCAAAGCAATCGAAAATACAGTGAAAACCTCAGGTCAATACAGCTTTGAGGAAAGAATGGGCTGCGGCTTCGGTGCTTGTATGGGATGCTCCTGCAAAACAAAATACGGCTACAAGCGTATTTGTAAGGACGGTCCTGTTCTTGAAAGGGAGGAGATTGTATGGTAGATTTATCGGTAAACCTCTGCGGTATGGAAATGGATAATCCTGTTGTTCCTGCAAGCGGAACCTTCGGCTTCGGCAAGGAATTCAAGGATTTTTACGATATCAATATTCTCGGCTCTTTCTCGTTCAAGGGTACAACAAAGGATGCCCGCTTCGGTAATCCAACACCGCGTATTGCTGAATGTGAGCAGGGAATGATAAACGCTGTCGGCCTCCAAAACCCCGGTGTTCATCATGTTATAGAGCATGAGCTGCCGGAAATGAAAGCATATTTCAATAAAAAGGTTATCGCCAATGTAAGCGGCTTTTCTGTTGAGGACTATGCTTATACCTGCCAGCTTCTTGATAAGGAAGAACAGGTTGGTATTTTAGAGGTCAATATAAGCTGCCCGAATGTTCACGGCGGCGGTATGAGCTTCGGCACGCAGCCGGAATGTGCAGCCGAGGTAACAAGAGCAGTTAAGGCAGTAACAACAAAGCCTGTTATTATAAAGCTTTCTCCGAATGTAACGGATATTGTTGCAATCGCCAAGGCTTGCGAAGAAGCAGGCGCAGACGGTATCTGTCTTATCAATACAATGCTTGGTATGCGAATAGATATGAAACGCAGAATCCCTGTTATTGCAAATAAAATGGGCGGCTTCAGCGGAAATGCAATTTTCCCTGTTGCAGTAAGAATGGTTTATCAGGTTGCAAAAGCCTGCAATATTCCTGTTATGGGATGCGGCGGTGTTTCATCTGCCAAGGATGTTATTGAAATGATGATGGCAGGTGCAACAGCTGTTCAGGTTGGTGCGGCAAATCTTGTTGATCCGTATATCTGCAAAACAATTATAGAAGAATTACCGAGTGAATGTGAAAAGCTTGGTATAAATAAATTAAGTGATATTATAGGAGTGGTTGATTAATGGGTAAGGATGTAATTGTTGCCTGCGATTTCAGCAGTGCGAAAGACACTTTTGATTTCCTCGATCAGTTTACAGAGGAAAAGCCTTTTGTAAAAATCGGTATGGAGCTTTATTATGCAGAGGGTCCGTCAATCGTTAAGGAAATCAAAAAAAGAGGTCATAAGATTTTCCTTGATTTAAAGCTTCACGATATTCCGAATACAGTTAAAAAGGCTATGTCTGTTTTATCTTCTCTTGATGTGGATATGACAAATCTTCACGCAGCAGGCACAGTGGATATGATGAAAGCCGCTGTTGAGGGCTTAACAAAAGAGGACGGCACACGCCCGATTCTGATTGCTGTAACCCAGCTTACCTCAACAAGCGAGGAAAGAATGCAGAATGAGCTTCTTATCAACGCGTCAATCAATGATACAATTGTTAAGTATGCTGAAAATGCGAAAGCAGCAGGGCTTGACGGTGTTGTATGCTCTCCGCTTGAAGCAGGTATGGTTAAGGATGCCTGCGGTAAGCAGTTTGTTACCGTAACACCGGGTGTGCGTTTTGCAGACGGCGAGGTAGGCGATCAGGTAAGAGTAACAACGCCTGAAAAAGCAAAGGAAATCGGCTCAGACTATATCGTAGTCGGCAGACCTGTAACGCAGGCAGCTGATCCTGTTGCAGCTTACAGAAGATGCGTTGAAGAATTTGTTGGTTAAGATTTAACTTATAGGAGGATATACAATGGAAAGCTATAAAAGAGAATTTATAAAATTTCTTGAAGATGCAGGCGTATTGAAATTCGGCGATTTTACAGCAAAAAGCGGAAGAAAAATCCCTTATTTCATCAACGCAGGCGATATCAAAACAGGCGAGCAGATTCAAAAGCTCGGCGAGTTTTATGCAAAAGCATATTTTGAAAAGGTTGGCAATAAAAAGGCAGTTCTCTACGGCCCTGCATATAAGGGTATTCCGATTGCTGTTTCCGTTGCCGTTGCGCTTGCAAGAGAAGGTCTCGATGTTCCGTTCTTCTTCAACAGAAAAGAAGAAAAGGATCACGGCGAAGGCGGCGTTTTCGTTGGCTATAAGCCGCAGGCAGGCGAGGATATCGTTATCGTAGAGGATGTTGTAACAGCAGGAACTGCTATCAGAGAAAGTATGGCAATCCTTTCAAAGCTTGAGGGCACAAAGGTTGCCGCTACATTCGTTATGGTAGACAGAAAAGAAAAAGGCCAGACAGATAAATCCGCAATCGCAGAGGTTGCTGATGAATACGGCTTCCCTGTATATTCCGTTGTTGATGTTTATGATATCATTGAATATCTTGAAGAGGACGAAGCAAACCGTGAAAATGTTGAGCGTATTAAGAAATATCTTGAAGTAAACGGTGCAAAGGCATAAACCTATTAAAGATAAATCTTATTTGAAAGGACTATAAAAATGCGTCATTTGTTAGACACAACAGATTTATCTGTAAAAGAAATAGATGATTTAATTGCACTTGCAATGGATATTATTGCGAATAAGGATAAGTATTCATCAGTTTGCAACGGCAAAAAGCTTGCAACGCTTTTCTTTGAGCCAAGCACGCGTACAAGACTTTCCTTTGAAGCGGCAATGATGGAGCTTGGCGGAAATGTTCTCGGCTTTTCCGAGGCAGGAACATCAAGTGCGTCAAAGGGCGAAACAGTAGGGGATACAATCAAAATTGTTTCCTGCTATGCGGATATCATTGCAATGCGTCATCCGCTTGAGGGTGCGCCGAGAGTTGCAACCTATAAAACGGATGTTCCTGTTATCAATGCAGGCGACGGCGGTCACAGTCATCCAACGCAGACCTTAACGGATTTGCTTACAATCTTCCGTGAAAAGGGCAGATTTGATAATTTAACAATCGGTCTTTGCGGAGATTTAAAATTCGGCAGAACGGTTCATAGCCTTATAAAAGCAATGTGCCGTTACAGTAATATTAAATTTGTGCTGATTTCTCCGAAAGAGCTTTCTGTTCCGGATTATATCAAAACAGATTATCTTGAAGAGCAGGGTATGGAATATATTGAAACAGAGGATATGGAAGCCGCTATGCCTTCCCTTGATATTCTTTATATGACAAGAATTCAGCGTGAACGCTTCTTCTCTGAGGATGAATATTTAAAGCATAAGGATGCGTTTATTCTTGATGTGGATAAGCTTGAAAATGCAAAGGCTGATTTAACGATTATGCATCCGCTTCCAAGAGTGAATGAGATTACAACGGCTGTTGATGAAGACCCAAGAGCAAAGTATTTTGAGCAGGCTTTAAACGGAAAATATATCCGTATGGCGCTCATTATAACGCTTCTGAAATGGGGAGGTGTGCTTTAATGAAAATTGATGAAATCGAAAACGGCATTGTGCTGGATCATATTAAAGCAGGCAATGGTATGCGTGTATATGAGGCATTAAAGCTGAATACATTAAAGTGTCAGGTTGCTATCATTCAGAATGCAAAATCAGAAAAGCAGGGTGTAAAGGATATCATAAAAATCAATGAGCTGATTGATTTAAACTTTGATGTGCTCGGCTATATTGATTCTGATGTAACCGTTAATGTGATTAAAGACGGCAAGGCTGAAAAGAAAGCCGTAACGCTTCCAAAAAGAATTGTTAATGTTGTTAAATGCTCAAATCCACGCTGTATCTCAAATGTTGAAGATATAGATTATGAATTTGAATTAACGGATAATAAAGGCACCTATCGCTGTATCTATTGCGAAACAAAAGCAAATTAAAAAGAGGGCATTAGCCCTCTTTTATTTTTTGTCACTTCTATAAAATGATAATGATACTAAATATGAAATAATATTTATGATTAAAATAGCAAGTGCATTTATTGCCATTGAAATGGCAGATTTAATTTCATAGCTGAATTGCATTCCTATTAATCTGTTTTCTGATAAAGAATTTATTGAATTCAATATGACTTTTGAAATCTCATCCCCGATTACATAGTTCGAAAGATTAGTATACAGTGCAAAAATTGCAATCAGCATAATAGCAAGTTTAATGTACTTTGATTTTAAATATCCGAATTTTATGCAAAGCGGAATGGAAATACAAGGAATAATCATTCCGATAAAAAATGACTTTATGAAATTGGACATAAAAGAACCAACACCATATATATTAAAATAGTGTTTATTATATGCCCAGGTAATTATTGCAGCGTTAATAATGGAATAGGCAGCAAGAATTAAATAAGGAAAAATATACTTTTCAGCAACTATAATTTTCTTTGAAATCGGCAGAAGTTTTTCGTATTTATCCCAACCGTATTTTTCGTCTGCATACATAATCAATGGTGTTATATATGAAAGTATTACTGTTGACATAACTATTGCTGAAACTGATATTACTTTTACAAAATTATCATCATTGAAAATATTGATTATTTCACATAACAAGAAAAGTATTGAAATGCCGTAGTATATAAATCCTGTTTTAAGAGTCAGTTTAAAATCCTTAATCAATAAACCTTTCATCATTCCTGCCCCCTTATCATATAAACAAATAAATCCTCAAGACTGATTGGTGCTGAAATCATATTGTCTGTTACGGCACTGCTTTTGATAACAGCCTTAACAGCATAATTAGACTTGCGAATACTTAAAATATCCGCTTTATCTATTTCATTTATTGTGCTTTCATCGCATTGAATTATGCTGTAATTGTTCAGCAGTTCATCCTTTTCCTCGCATAAAATCAGCCTGCCGTTGTGCATAAATGCAATGTAATCGCAAACCTTTTCCAAATCGCTTACAATGTGTGATGAAATTAAAATGGAATGGTTTTCATCCCTTGTAAATTCATTGAAAATATCAAGTATTTCATCACGCACAACAGGGTCAAGTCCGCTTGTTGCTTCATCAAGAATAAGCAGCTTTGCATCGTGCGAAAGGGCAATTGCTATATTCAGTTTCATTTTCATTCCTTTAGAAAACTTTTTGATTTTCTTATTAACAGGAAGATTGAATTTGTCTAATAACTCAAAAAATATTTCTGAATTCCATTGCAAATAAATATTGTCAAAAATACTGTTAATTTCTCTGGCATTGAATATTCCCGGCATTCCGTCTTCTTCAATAACAACGCCGATATCCTCTAATGTGTATTTGTTTATAGGCTTACCAAAAAGCTTTATTTCTCCGCGTGATTTTTGAATCATATCAAGCAGAAGCTTGATTGTTGTGCTTTTGCCTGCGCCGTTTTCGCCAACAAGCCCCATAATGCAGCCGCTCGGCAGGGTAAAGCTTATGTTTTCAAGGGTGAAGCCCTTGTAATGTTTAGATAAATTCTTAACCTCAATTGCGTTCAAGGCTATTCCTCCTCATAAAGTATGTTCAGCATAGAAATTATATCGTCCTTTTTCAGATTGCAGGAAACGGATAATTTCATAATTTCTTCAAGGTGTTCTTCAATTTTTTTCAGATTTTCTTCGCGCAGAAGCTCAGTGTTTTTCGCAGAAACAAAGCTGCCGCGTCCCGGGGCAGTGTATATAAGTCCGCTCTTTTCAAGCTCCTCATATGCCCGCTTTGTTGTTATAACGCTGATTTGTAAATCCTTTGCAAGGCTTCTGATAGACGGCAGGGGAGCGTCCTCCTCCAAAGTGCCGTTCAGTATCTGCTCCTTGATCTGGGAATAAATCTGATCATAAATCGGAACACCGCTTTTGTTGTTGATAAAGATTAACATATCTTTCTCCTTTTAATTCAGTTAACTGTATATAAACAGTATATACAGTATATTTACACTTGTCAATACTTTTTTGCAAAAAAAGCCTTCCCCTTGAGGGGAAGGTGGCTGCGTAAGCAGACGGATGAGGTGTTTTTTAGTTTTGATTACTTTGTACACCTTGCTCGTCCGCTTTTTTATCCAATTTATCCCTTTATTCTATCCGTAATCTTCTGCGCATTGCGATAAATCTCTTCCGTATCAACCCCAACGAACTCGCCGTTTTCATAAAGAATTCTGCCGTTTATCATTGTCAGCTTAACATTCTCTTTAGAGCCGCTGTATACGATATTTTTCGTGATATTGTTAATCGGCTGCATATTCGGTCTGTTTAAATCAAGAACGATTAAATCTGCCGTCTTGCCCTCATCAATGCTATCGCAGTTGTCAAGCCCCATGCATTTTGCACTGCCTACAGTTGCCATTTTAAGAATCTTGTTCGCATCTGTTGATGCGGCATCCTTGTCATTCAGTTTCTGCGTAGCCGCAATGAGATACATTTCTCTGAACATATCAAGTGCATTGTTGCTGCTTGGTCCGTCTGTGCCTACGGCAAGTTTAATACCTTTGTCTATCATTTTGGAAACAGGAGCAATGCCCGAAGCAAGCTTGCTGTTTGAGCCTGCGTTTATAACGGCATAAACGCCTTGCTTTTTGTATATTTCAAGGTCATTGTCATTAACCCAGACACTGTGGTAAGCACCGCCGCCGTAGTTGAACAACCCAAGCTCGTCAAAAAGAGCAGTCGGTGTTTTACCGTATCGCTCAATGCACTCCTTAACCTCGCTCTCTGTTTCGCTTGAATGCATAAAAACAGGTGTCTTGTATTTCTGAGCAAGAGCAGAAACACCCTCTAAAAGCGCTCTTGAGGTTGTGTATTCAGCGTGAAAGCCAAGCCGGTAGCTAATCAGTTCATTGTAGTTGTTGAATGTATTGTAGTATTCTTCAAGCTTTTCAATGCTTTCCTTAAAGTTGTTCAGTCCGCAGGTCATAACGGTTCTGAAGCCGAAATCAACGCTTGCTCTTGCCATATCCTCGGGGAAATAATACATATCAAAGCAGGCTGAAATACCGCTTGTTAAGTATTCAAGAAATGCAAGTTTTGAAAGATGATAAATGTCCTCGCCTGTAAGCTTTGCTTCCATAGGGAATATCATATCGTAAAGCCAAGGCTGAAGCGGTAAATCGTCTGCAAGGCTTCGTGCAAAGGTCATCGCTGAATGTGTGTGTGCATTTTTAAAAGAGGGCATAAGCAGATTGCCGTTGAGGTTAATCTCTCTGTCTGCCTTTTTGTCAAAATTCTTGCCTACATAAACGATTTTTGAGCCGTCTACCCAAACCTCGTCATCTGTTATTTCAGTTCCGTTTTTAAAGGATAGAACCCTTCCGTTGTAAAATCTGATCATTTCAGTAACTCCTTAAGGCTTTTGTCAAATGGGGGATATGCAATCCCCTTGTCCGTAATAATTGCCGTAATCAGGCTGTTGTCTGTAACATCAAAGGCAGGGTTAAAGCATTTCGTTTCGGACAGGGCAGTCGGCTTTTCGTAAAACATCGTTTTGATTTCGTCTGCCTCTCGCTCCTCAATGATAATATCCTCTCCCGTTGGTGTGTTGAAATCAACAGTTGAGTAAGGTCCTAAAACATAAAACGGTATGCCGTAATGCTTTGCGAGGATTGCAACGCCGCTTGTGCCGATTTTGTTGGCAACATCGCCGTTTGCCGCTACTCTGTCACAGCCGACAAGTACGGCATTGATAAGCCCCTTTTTCATAACAAGGCTCGCCATATTGTCGCAGATCAGCGTAATATCGATTCCCGCTTTTTCAAGCTCGTATGAGGTCAGTCTTGCACCCTGAAGTAAAGGTCTTGTTTCATCGCTGAACACATGGAAATTGTATCCCTTTTCTTTTCCTAAGATAAGAGGACCAAGCCCTGTGCCGTATTTTGAGGTTGCAAGCTCGCCTGCGTTGCAGTGCGTTAAAATGCCGTCGCCGTTATGAAGCAATGACAAGCCGTATTCACTGATTTTACGGCACATTTCTATATCTTCATTATGAATCGCAATAGCCTCGTCAATAAGGCTTCTGCCGTCCTTGTAAGCATTTAATATCCTTGCAGTTGCCCATGAAAGATTAACTGCCGTAGGGCGGGAGCTGTCAAGATAAGCCTTAGCCTTTTCAATATTATTTCCGTGGAAAAGTGCAAGTGCATATCCTGCAAAGATTCCGATAGCAGGTGCACCTCTTACCTGTAAAAGTTTTATCGCATTCCAGCAGTCCTCAATGCTTTTCATCTCTATAAATTTTTCTTCGTTTGGTAAAAGCGTCTGATCCAATATAAATAAACGCTCTCCGTCAAATTTAATGTTTTCCATATCCATATCTTTCTGTAATTTATTATAAAAATATTATATATTCATTCAAATTTTAAATCAATAAAAAATTGCAGGGGCGGATATTATCCGCCCGTTTTAATGTTTTATTTATATGTTAATCTCGGGATTATCTGTTCTGTCCAGCAGATAGTCAATGCTTACGCCGTAAAAGTCGGATAGCTTAATCAAAACCTCCGCTGTTAATGCGATAACGCCTGTTTCATATTGTGAATAGGTATTCTGCGAAACATTGAGCACCTTTGCAACATCCTTTTGCTTTATATCCCTGTCTACTCTTAAATTCTTTAAATTATCAAAAGTCATATCTGCACCTCCTGATAATTATTATGCAATATCTGTAATACAGATATTGACTTTTATCTTGAATACAGATATAATTAATGTATCTGAAATACAGATGTTTATTCAAAAGAGAAGAGTATGTTTAAATGAATAAAAGAAAAGCAATACAAATTGGTGTTATTGCGGCAGCTGTACTGCTTACAGCAGTCGTAATAATTGCTGTTGTGTCTAACGAATCATACAAAGAGCCCGAAAGCAGCGCAATCTCTGTTTCTTCAACAGAGATTGCATCAACAACCAAAGAACAAAGTTCTTTACAGTCAGATTATACAGATATTCTTGTTAATGCAAATAATCCTATCCCTGATGACTGGACAGTAGATTTGGTAGAGCTTCGCAATGGGCATCAGATAGACAGGCGAGCTTATGAAAGCCTGCAAAAAATGATAGATGATGCAAGAGCTAACGGCTGGAATCCTCTGATTTGTTCGTCATACAGAACAACAGCCTATCAGCAAAAGCTGTTTGATAATCGAGTAGAAAAAATGAAAAGACAGGGTATGTCTGAAAAAGAGGCAATTCGGGACACGGAAAAGTGGATTGCGATCCCCGGTACAAGCGAGCATGAAACAGGGCTTGCCGTTGATATTGTTACGATTGAAAATCAAAATCTTGATAAAAGCCAGCTTAACTCAGATTGTCAGAAATGGCTGATGGAGCATTGCTATGATTACGGCTTCATTCTTCGTTATCCCGAAGATAAGGAAGCGCTTACAGGCATAGACTTTGAGCCTTGGCATTATCGCTATGTCGGCTATGATATAGCACAGTATATTAAGAATAACAACATTTGCCTTGAAGAATATCATAAAAATTCCCATTAAACAAACCGAAGGACTATATCCTTCGGTTTGCTTTTTAATACTCAATTTCGCCTTTATAAACAAGGTTGCAGTCGCCTGTAAGGGTAATGCATTCATCTGTATAGTTAACAATTAAATCGCCGCCGCGAAGCTTAACTGTAATGTCCTCGCCCTTATTGCAATAGCCGTTTGCAACTGCCGCTGCAACTGCCGCACAAGCGCCTGTTCCGCAGGCTGGCGTTTCTCCGTTTCCTCGCTCCCAAACTCTCATTTTAAGCGTTCTGCTGTTCACGATTCTAACGAATTCCGTATTGATTCTTTCGGGGAAAAGTCTGCTTGTTTCAAATTGCGGACCGACTGCATCAATGTCTATCCGATCAACATTATCAACAAAAACAACGCAGTGCGGATTACCAACTGAAACGCAGGTAATATTATATTCTTTTCCGCCGAATACGGATTTTCTGTTTATAATGCTTTCTCCGTCAAGTGCAACAGGGATAAGATTTGGCTTGAATTCAGCCTTGCCCATATCAACCGTAACAGAGGATACGCGTCCGTTTCTTGTAAACAGCTTCAGCTCTTTAATGCCGCTTGCTGTCTCAATCTTCATATTCTCTTTCTTAACAAGCTCGTTGTCATAAAGGAACTTACCAAGACAACGGATTGAATTTCCTGCCATTTTGCCCTCAGAGCCATCTATGTTGAAAATTCTCATTTTCGCATCAGCAATTTGGGATTCTTCAATCAGAACGATACCATCGCCGCCGATACCCTTGTGCCTGTCTGAAAATTCAATCGCAAAGCTTTCGGGACAGGTAATGATACCGCATTGATTGTTAAAGAAAATATAATCATCGCCTGTGCCGTGCATCTTGCTGAATTTAAGAATGCCTTTTTTATCGCGCATATTGTTTATATCAACAAGCTCTGTGTTCAGCTGGTTGTATCTGCTTGCAATAATATCAGCAAGTGCATTTGCGGTATCAAGCGAGGTAAGGGTAGCAATACCAAGCTGATTTGCTCTGTTAAAGAGTTTAATGTAATCCGCAATGCTCTTCTTATCGCTCTTGCCTGTGTAAACAATATAATCCAGCTTTCCGCTTTCAACAAGCTCCATAATGGAATTATCTTCATAAAGCTTGTTCACAATTTCAACATCAATTCCAAGGCTCTCAATAGCCTTTGCTGTTTCGGGAGTAGCCCAGATCTGCGCACCGATATCATCAAGCTTTTTCGCAAGGGAAACAATCTCAAATCTGTCCTGCTTCGTAACGGTAATCAGTACGCCGTGCTTTTCTCTCTTGTGGAAATCAACCTTGAAGCCTGCCGAAACAAGTCCTTTAAAGAGTGCTTCATTCAGATTTTTACCAACGCCCAATACCTCGCCCGTAGACTTCATTTCAGGTCCAAGCTGGCTATTTACATCATTGAGCTTTTCAAAGCTGAAAACAGGCACTTTAACAGCGAAATAAGGCGGTGTTCTGTATAATCCTGTGCCGAAGCCAAGGTCTGTAAGCTTTGCGCCAACCATAATTTTCGTTGCAAGCTCAACCATAGGCACGCCTGTTACCTTGCTGATATAAGGAATTGTTCTGGATGCCCTCGGATTAACCTCAATAACATAAAGCTCGTTCTGGTAAATCAGATACTGAATGTTGATTAATCCCTTTGTTTTAAGGGAAAGAGCAAGCTTTTCGGAAACATCACAGATTTTTTCAAGCATTTTATCCTGTAAATTATATGGAGGGTAAACCGCGATTGAATCACCGCTGTGAACGCCTGCACGCTCAATATGCTCCATAATACCCGGAATCAGCACATCCGTTCCGTCTGAAATGCAGTCTACCTCAAGCTCGGTACCCATCATATATTTGTCTACAAGAACAGGGTTTTCAATGCCCTGTGAAAGAATAATCTGCATATATTGCCGAACATCATCATCGGTGTAAGCAATCGTCATATTCTGTCCGCCGATAACATAGCTTGGACGAAGCAGAACAGGGTAGGTAAGTCTGTTTGCTGCTGATAAAGCCTCATCAAGCGTCATAACCGAAGTACCTTTTGGTCGGAAGATGTTGAAGCTTTCAAGAAGCGCGTCAAATCTTTCTCTGTCCTCTGCAATATCAATGCTTTCCGCAGATGTTCCTAAAATGGTAATACCGTTTTCATCAAGGAATTTTGTAAGCTTAATTGCCGTCTGTCCGCCGAAGGCAACAACAACGCCAATCGGCTTTTCAACCTTTATGATGTTCATAACATCTTCGGGAGTAAGCGGCTCAAAATAAAGCCTGTCGCCCGTGTCAAAGTCTGTTGAAACAGTTTCGGGGTTGTTGTTTACAAGGATAACCTCGTAGCCAAGCTCTTTTAATGTCCATACGCAGTGAACGGAGGAATAGTCAAATTCAATGCCTTGTCCGATTCTGATCGGGCCTGAGCCTAAAACGATAATTCGCTTCTTTTCCTCAGTTCTTTCAAGTGCTCTGCTTTCGCATACTGTGTCGTAGGTTGAATAGAAATATGGCGTTTCAGCCGCAAATTCAGCACCGCAGGTGTCAACCATTTTATAAACGGCATCCCTGTGGAATGCAAGCGAGCCGCCGCTGAGCTTTTCAAGCGCAGAGTCTGTATAACCGAGCTTTTTGCCGTAAATGTATTGCTCCTTGCTGATTGGAGAATTTTCAATCTTCTTTTCATAATCAGCAAGATTTTTAAGTTTGTATAAAAACCACTCATCAATCATCGTGATTTCGTGGATTTCTTCGGGCGTAATACCGCTTTTAAGTGCTTTGAATACGCTGAAAAGCCTTAAATCATCTTGATTATGAAGAAGATCCAAAATGTTTTTGCCGTCAAGAGCCTTGTTGTTGAGCGTGTCCAAACCGATTTCAGCACCGCGAACGGCTTTCATAATTGCCATTTCAAAGGACGGCGCAATGCTCATAACCTCGCCCGTAGCCTTCATCTGCGTGCCGAGCATTCTTGATGCCTGAACAAATTTGTCAAACGGCCATTTCGGGAATTTAACAACAACATAATCAAGCGTAGGCTCAAAGCAGGCACAGGTTTTTCCTGTAACATCATTCTTGATTTCATCAAGCGTGTAGCCAAGTGCAATCTTTGTTGTAACCTTTGCAATCGGGTAGCCTGTTGCCTTGGAAGCAAGCGCTGATGAACGGGAAACACGAGGGTTTACCTCAATAACGCTGTATTCAAAGCTTTCGGGATTCAGTGCAAACTGGCAGTTGCAGCCGCCCTCAATGCCAAGCTCTGTAATAATATCAAGAGAAGCAGAACGAAGCATCTGGTATTCCTTGTCCGCAAGTGTAACGGCAGGGGCAATAACAATGCTGTCGCCCGTATGCACGCCGACCGGATCAAAGTTTTCCATGGAGCAGACAGCGATAACATTTCCAACGCTGTCCCGCATAACTTCAAATTCAATTTCTTTCCAGCCTGCAATATATTTTTCAACAAGAACCTGTGTAATAGGGGAAAGCATTAAGCCGTGCTTTGCAACCTCTTCAAGCTCTTTCTCATTGTGTGCAACACCGCCGCCTGCACCGCCGAGTGTAAACGCAGGACGAATAATAACAGGATAGCCGATTTCATTTGCAATTTCCTTTGAGCGCTCAAGGTCGTTTGCAATGTCACTCGGAACAACAGGCTGGTTGATTTTAACCATTGTATCTCTGAACATTTGCCTGTCTTCCGCTTTGTCGATTGCTTCGGCATCTGTTCCAAGCAGACGAACGCCCATTTTATCAAGGTATCCGTCCTTGGCAAGCTGCATGGAAATGGTTAATCCCGTCTGTCCGCCAAGTCCGCCTAAGATACTGTCCGGCTTTTCAATTTCAATAATTCTTTTAACTGTTTCAACAGTAAGTGGCTCAAGATAAATGTGGTCTGCAAGTGCCTTGTCGGTCATAATTGTTGCAGGGTTGGAGTTGATCAGTACAACCTCAATGCCCTCGTCTTTCAGCACACGGCAAGCCTGTGCACCTGCATAGTCAAATTCGGCAGCCTGTCCGATAACAATCGGGCCGGAGCCGATAACAAGCACCTTTTTAATGTCTTTATTAAGAGGCATTATTTGTTACCTCCCATCATGTTTATAAATCTATCAAACAAAAATCTTGTGTCATGCGGTCCGCTGCATGCTTCCGGATGAAACTGAACGGAAAAAGCATTTTTACTTGGATAATCAATGCCCTCGTTTGTTCCGTCATTTGCATTAATATAGCTGATAACACCGCCGAGCTTTTCAATGTCATCATTTAAAACAGCGTAGCCGTGATTTTGTGAGGATATATAAGTTCTGCCTGTTTTTGTATTCTTAACAGGCTGGTTAACACCTCTGTGTCCGTATGTCAGTTTTGTTGTTTCAGCACCCATTGAAAGCGCCAAAAGCTGATGCCCAACGCAA
>JAIDLO010000253.1 GCA_029050995.1 Eubacterium sp.
ATATTTCCATTAATAAATCAATACCCATTTTATAGCTATCTTTGCCATATCCGCAAATCTGCTTTACGCAGACATCTGTTATAACGGAAATCTTTCTGAAATCCTCTCTTTCGTGGATATTGCTCATATGCACCTCAACGAAAGGAAGATAATCGGAAACGGCTTCAATAGCGTCACGAATAGCATAGGAATAATGCGTATATGCACCTGCGTTTATAACAACGCCGTCATACAGATCCTTGCTTTCATGGATAACATCTATAATATCGCCCTCGTGGTTAGACTGAAAGAACGATACCTTTGCGCCGTTTGCCTTGCCGTAGATTTTCAATTCATCATTAATCTGCTTTAAGGTTTCGCCGCCGTAAACATTCTTTTTTCTTATACCCGTCATATTCAGATTCGGGCCGTTTAAAACAAGAATTTTTTTCATAATGCCACACCATTTAGTATTTCCAAATTTGTAATTCTAAAAAATTTTAAGGGGAAGCAAATTTTTGCTCCCCCCTTGATATGTATAATCTATTACTTATACTTTCTTTTACGAGCAGCCTCGCTCTTCTTTTTACGAGCAACTGATGGCTTTTCATAATGCTCTCTTTTGCGAACTTCCTGGATAATACCGTCACGAGAAGTCTGACGCTTAAAGCGGCGAAGTGCGCTATCAAGAGTCTCATTATCTTTGATTTTAACCTGGCTCACTTAATTCCCTCCCTCCGACCTGTCTGTCAGGGGTATTTGAATACTCTTTTCATATTCTGCGAAGATTATATACAAATAAATTTAAAAAGTCAAGTATTTTATCAAATTATGTATAAATATGTTTATATTTTTAAATTTCACATAAAATTTTTGTGATTATTTTTTAGTGGTTGAACCAAAACCGCCGTCACGAACGCCGTCTGTGTCATCATCAAAGGTAATGCCGAACTGAAGGAATATACCCTGCGCAAAGCCGTCTCCACCAGCAAGCGCAACAGTATGGCTGTCATCATGCGCATCACAGGAAAGCTTAATCATAATATGGCCTTCATTTGAAGAATTATAATAATCCGCATCAATAATGCCAACCGTGTTATCAAGCTGAACTCTGTGCTTAAAGCCAAGACCGGAGCGAGGATAGATTTTAAGCACCCAACCGTCATTGATTTTTGAACGGATACCTGTTGGAATCAGAACAGATTTGCCCTTTTCAAGCTTGATATCAGCAGGCGCAAAGAAATCATAGCCTGCCGAGCCTGTTGTTGCCCTTTTCGGCATTTTGATTGCATCATAAACAGCTTTTACATCTTCCGTTTCAGGAAAATTCTTTTTCCATGCCTCTTCAAACTGTGCAAAGCTTACTTTTTCAAAAGCAGCAATTTTTTCCATATTGAACACCTCTTTATAAATTATGATTTTATTTTAGCATAATAAAGGTAGAATAGACAAGTATTATTTTGTAGGGAACGATGCCCACATCGTCCCACAGTGTAAAAAGCCAAAAGGCGCCCTTTGCGGAACGCCCTTTGACTTTTGATGGGGTTTTAATTTTTGAAGCAGAGGGTAAAAATTGTAGGCTAATTTTTGTTATGTCTTTCCCTCTGCTTCATATCCACTTTTCTTTAACGAAAAGTAAATAGCATTTTATTTCTGAGGTGCTGTGTAATTACTCTGAACTTCTGCCGGAAGCTCATCATACTGAACCTCTTTCCAATCAACAACACCCTGAACAGGTTTTACGGTAAGGCATAAAAATGCGCCTTCCTTTAATTCCTTTTCTGTTCCGAATTTAACGGTTTTTTCCTTGCCCTTTTCATTATAAGCGGCAAGCTCATAGGAATAGCTCATTCCGCCTGTAAAATCAATAACACCGCCTTTTGATTCTACCTCTTCAACCTTGCTGTTATCAATCTGCGTATAATAATAACCGGCATCTGAAAACATTTTAATTCCAAAGCAGGCTATTGCAGCAACAATAACAACTGTTAAGCCTATACTTACTAACTTTTTCATTGCAATCCTCCTTTAGGTAATATCCTGCTTAAGTGTTTCAATAATGCTGTCTTTCTTTATCTTCTTAACGGAATACAGCATAGAGAAGCCGATAATCAAGAACACAGTGAGGATTACACCTGCATACAAAACATAATCAATTTCAAACGGAATCTTATCCTCGGAAAGCAATTTATTAAGACCGAAGCTGATCAGAATACTGATCGGAATTCCGGCAAGAAGCGCATTCAAGCCGTAGAACAGGCTTTCAAGGCAAACCATTTTATAGAAGCCCTTTTGCGTTGCACCAACAGATTTGAGCATTGCAAATTCCTTGCGCCTTAACGCTATGCTTGTTGAAATTGTATTGATAATATTTGCAATGGTAATCATTGTTATAAGCGTTATAAAGCCGTAAACAAATACCTGAAGCACAAACAGAATTGCATTCATTGTTTCCATACTTTCAGCAACATCATAAACATAAGCCTCAATACTGTTTTCTTCGCAATAATTCTTTATTTTTTCGGCAACATTCTTATGATTGCTTGTTTCAACGCACATTTCAATATAATGCGTACTGCTTGCATCTTCCTGGCGATTATATATTGTATCATCGAAATTGAAAAGAACACTGTAAGGAAGATATGCTTCCAAATAGCCCTTGGCTGCAAAGGAAAACAGCTTATTATCCGTTTTATAATCTATAAGATTCTGAACCCGGAAATAATAATCTTTTGTATTATCCATATTGGATGCATAGTAAATCTGGCTTCCGATTGCCTTTTCGTTGAAAACACCTGCACCGCCTGTTTTTCTGCTTAAATTATTCAGAAGCAATACCTTAGCATTGTCCTTACCAAGCTTGTAGTATTCCTTATAATCAACGCCATTCTCTTTGCAAAGCTGATTGAAGGTTTCATCCTCTAAGCCAAAAACAAGGAATTGCCTGTCTTCATTCCAGAAATTTTTATAAGTATTCGTTAATACTTCATCCGAGCCAAGAGAATGCTCATAATTCATATTGGAATCTTTTCCTATATAAAGCTGAACATCGCTTATACTATAAACATCTTCAACAGAATCCATACCGAGAATTTCTTCGGCAAGCTTATCCTGATTATCAATCTGCATATTAATCTCAATCTGGAAAGGCAGATCCATATTGTCATTTACTCTTGTAAACATATCGCAGAAATAATTTACCGAAAGGAAAAGAATAACGGATATTGCGATTGAAGCGGTTATAACTCTTGATTTTCTGCCGTTTCGCTTCAGATTCTTATGCGCAAGCTCGCCCTCATAGCCGAAAATTTTGCGGATATATTTCGGCGATCTTACACTTTTTGCCTTAATCTTAAATTCCGTGCTTTGTCTTAACGCTTCAACAGGGGTAATGGAGGAAGCCTTTTTAGCCGGAATAACGGCTGAAATAAAGATTGTTATAAGGCTGAAAATGATTACACCGATAACTGCCCACAACGGAACAACAGGTTTGAATTCTACATTTGAATCCGTAACACCCATAAGCATTCCGGTTTCAACAATCTTTTTGCCGACAATTTCAAGCGTTACGCCAATACCAATGATACCGCCGAATAATCCAAGCGGAATGCCGATTAAGCCAAGGAATGCACCCTCAAAATAAACGGACTGCTTTTTCTGCTTTTTTGTTGCACCGACACTGCCGAGCATACCAAGATATCTTGTTCTTTCGGATAAGGACATACCGAATGAATTATAAATAAGAACAACAGATGCAATCATAATGATTACAAGAATAACCAAGCCCATTGGAATAATTGCCCTTGCAACAATACTTCCGCTGTCTATCGCAAGCTGGGATTGAAGATAATCCTTGTTAATGAGCATCTGGGATTCCACACCGTATTTTACACCAATCGTTTTTGAAATGTCTTTGATAACATCAAGTGACTTATAGTTCACATTTTTAAGCGTTATCGCAGCATTAGCAGTTGCCTTCTTTTCTTCCGCACTTAAACCGCGAATGATTCTGGCTCTGCCATATGTTGGATTATTATGATGAAGAATACCAACGATTTTGAATTCAGCCTTATTGGCAGGTATAAATTCTTCATTGGAAACGCTGAAGCTTCCGTCTAAATGCTCTGTCTGCTTTGCGGTTTTGCCGTTTTCATCTTCATATTCGTATTCATAATATCTTTCGCCAAGCTGAATTGTAACTGTATCGCCGATTTTCCAATCCAGCTTATTCTTTTCAATCAAGGTCTGTTCAACGGCGATTTCGTTTTCATTTTTCGGCATAACACCGTCTATTTTGCCTGTAAGCATCTGCTTCAGGTTTGTTTCATCGCCTGCATAAATATTGCCTGCACGATTATAGAGTGCTGCATCCGACTCTATTTTAAAGCCGTCTGCCTCTGAAGGCAAATTAATGGATAAGCCGACTTCGTCTATTCTGTCATCCGCTCTTAAGGCTGAAACCTGTTCATTGCTTAATGAAAAATACTCTGCGTGTTTATTACCCTTGGCAAAAATTGTTGCATCTCCGTAAAACTTCATAAAGGAAGCAATGCTGACAAATACGGCAGTAATCATAGCGACGGATACGCAGATACCAAGCGTTGTTATAATCGTTCTGCCCTTATTCTCTTTGAGGTGGCGGAGTGTTAATTTTCTAACTATGTTCACTGCCTGATCACCTCGTCCTTTACAATTTTACCGTCTTCAATGGCGATAATTCTGTCTGCACTAAGGGCAATTCTGTCATCATGTGTAATGATAATAACTGTCTGATTATTCTCTTTATTGATTGTTCTGAGCAAATCAACGATTTCCTTGCTGTTCTGGCTGTCAAGATTTCCTGTAGGCTCATCGGCAAGCACAAGCGCAGGATTGTTCATCAAGGCTCTGCCGATTGAAACTCTCTGCTGCTGACCGCCCGAAAGCTGATTCGGAAGATGCTTTACTCTTTCCTTTAAGCCAAGAGAATCAAGAAGCAAATCAAGCTTTTTCTTGTTTACATTCTGTCCATCAAGCAGAAGAGGAAGCGTAATATTTTCCTCAACATTGAGAATCGGAATCAGATTATAGAACTGATAAATCAATCCAATCTGTCTGCGGCGGAAAATTGCAAGCGCTGTTTCATCAAGCTTTGAAATATCTGTTCCCTCAATGAAAACGCTGCCGCTTGTTGCTGTATCAACACCGCCGAGAATATGAAGCAATGTTGATTTGCCCGAGCCGGACGGACCGACGATTGCAACAAACTGACCCTTCGGCACTTCAAATGAAACATTATCAAGCGCCTTTACCATTGTGTCACCCTTACCATAGGTTTTTGTTAAATTTTGTACTTTAAGTATTTCCATAATGAAATCTCCTTTCGTTTACAACCCCAATTCTAATTACATAAACTTACAATTGAGTGACATATTTAATTACAATTTTGTAATTTTACAAAAATTGATGTAAAGCAAAATTGCTTTACATCAAATAATCATCTTATGTATCGTTATTTCAAACTCAGTTCCGCTGTTTTCTTCGCTTCTTACATCTATAAAGGAATTCTGTTTATTTAATATAGCTTTGCTTAGTGCCAAACCGATTCCAACACTTGATTCATTATGATTCTTGCCCTGATAAAAACGTTCAAACACATGCGGAATATCCTCCTTGGCAATACCCGAGCCGTTATCCTTGATCCGAATTCTTGTAAAAATAGCCGTTTCCTCCGCATAAACCTGAACATATCCGCCGTTTTCCGTATGCTCTATGCAGTTTTTAATGATATTGGACACGGCTTCAATATACCAGTTGCTATCCACACAAACAACAATATTTTCATCACATTCAACGCTTAAATCAATATTATTTATTTCAGCATTTAAAAGAAACGGCTGCGCGGATTTCTGCAAAATCGTTTTCAGCTTTACATTGCTGTTTTTAAATTCCGTTGCCCCTGCATCAATTTTAGACAGCTTTAATAAGGTTACAATCAGCCAGTTCATTCTTGAAAGCTGGTTTTCAATAACCTCTGAAAATTCCTTTCGCTTTTCCTCATCCTCTTCCTTTTTCAACAAATCAGACATCATTGTAATAGAAGTTATCGGCGTTTTAAGCTGATGTGAAATATCGGCAAGCGATTCTGCAAGATAGTTTTTATCCTTTAAAAGCAACTCCTGCTGAGAACGAAGCGTAACAATAATCTTGTAAAGATTGTTTTTGATTATGCTGAGCTCGCCCTCGCTGTTGTCCCTTATATCCAGCTCATAATCGCCGTTGCTTATTGCATTCAGATAAATATTCATATTTTTAATTGTATTTATCCTTTTATATGTAATCCATAAAAACATCATTAAAATTAATAAGGATACTGCAAGAAAAACAAACGCACCCTTTTCATTGATTTTAAATATCAAAGAAAAGCCTGCTGCAACAGCAATCAAAGAAATTATAACAGCAATAGTTAAATCCTTATATTTTTTTATCATTCCAGAATATACCCCATTTTACGAACAGTTTTAATAATCTTCGGATCATCCGAATTATCCTCAATTTTATCACGAAGCCTTTTGATATAAACAGTAAGCGTATTATCATTAACGAAAATGCCGTCTATATCCCAGATGTTTTCAAGCAGTTGATTTCTTGAAAGCACCCTGCCCTTGTTATTCAGCAGTATAAGCAACAGGCGGTATTCCATAGCTGTAAGCACAATTTCAGCTCCGTTTTTATAAACCTTTGCTTCATTTGTATTGATTTTAAGACCGTGAAGCTCAATAATGCCGCTTTTGCCTGCTTCGCTGTTGTATCTGCGGAGCACGCTTCTAATTCTTGCCATAAGCTCGTTAATACGAAACGGCTTTGAAATATAATCATCCGCGCCAAGATCAAAGCCCATAACAACATTAACCTCATCATCAAAGGCAGTTAAGAAGATAACGGGCAAATCCCCCTTTTCCTTAATCGCTTTGCAGACATCATAGCCGCTGCCATCCGGCAAGGTTAAATCAAGCAAGTATAAATCAAACTCGTCCTTGTTTATAATTTCAAAGGCTTGTGAAACAGTTGATGCATGCACGGTTTCATAGCCCTCTTTATGTAAAGAGTATTCAAGCCCCATTGCAATTGAGGCATCATCCTCAAGAAGAAATATTTTCATAGCTTTTCACCTCTGTCCTTAGGTAATAAAGAGAAATCCAAACCGTGGTTTAAATTGGCTGATTTGCCCTTACTCTTCGTTAAAAAGCCTCGGAATACGCAAAGTATTCCTGCGTTTTTGTGCCTTGATTAAGAACAAATCAGCACAATTTAAACTGCAAAGCACCAAAATGCTTGGAGTAAAGATGAATTTGGGATTTTGAGATGGCAGCCTTGCTGGCGCAAGGCAACAGTGAAAAATTCTAAATTCGCTTTAATACTGCATTTTGGCAGGCTTGGATTTCTCTTTATTACCTATTCTAACATATTTTTCTGAATAATAAATTACGATTTTGTAATAAATGGAATAAAAAAGAAAAAAAGGAATAACTCCCGCAAAGAGTTATTCCGTATCATAGTCCGAATGAAACAGAAAGAGCATCATTTACCTTACCCATATCGCCGCCGTCAAGAGCGCCCATTTTTTCACGCAGGCGTCTTTTATCTATTGTTCTGACCTGCTCAAGCAACACAATGCTGTCTTTAGCCAATCCGCAGTTTCTTGCATCTACCTCAATATGCGTAGGCATTTTTGTTTTATCACGCTGACTTGTTATTGCAGCTGCAATAACTGTTGGCGAAAAACGATTTCCAACATCATTCTGTACAATAAGAACAGGCCTTACGCCGCCCTGCTCTGAGCCGACAACCGGACTTAAATCAGCATAATATATATCTCCGCGCTTAACTGTCATACTATAATCACCTTCGCTTTTTCTTTCATTTTTATTTTTACCATTCAGAATAATTTTTAAACATCATATTCCATTATATGTGTAAAAAATTTTTTCTCTTATATCTGATTTTAAGAAAAAGCAAAAAAGAACATAGTTTTAAATCAAACATAGAATAAGAGGAAAGGAGAATTAAGTTATGGAAAAATATGTTGATATGTTTAATCCAGATTTTTTAATTAAAAACGCAGGGATGTTAACCCGGGTGCGTGGTGAGCCACCGTTTCAATGGGATTATTTACATTTGCGCCGGCGGCGTGAACCTTCCAGAAAAAGGAGCAAGGATT
>JAIDLO010000254.1 GCA_029050995.1 Eubacterium sp.
TTTGTATGCTATGATCAAAACTGTGAGGTTTTTCTGCTTTTCATTGTCAAACAGATGAAAGGAAAATTTTTCTTTCAGAGAGGAGGCTGGTCAATGGATAACGGTGCAAGTAGCTACCGCCGTTTCCTAAACGGAGAAGAAAGCGGATTTGTTGAAATTATAAGAGATTATAAAGACGGACTGATTTTTTATCTGAACGGATTTGTTGGCAACATTCATACAGCCGAAGAGCTTGCTGAAGACACATTTGTTAAAATCATTACAAAAAAGCCAAGGTTTGCAGGCAAATCATCATTTAAAACATGGCTGTATGCCATTGGAAGAAATGTTGCCTTGAATTATATAAAGAAACACGCAAGAACCCCGGAAACATCTATTGACGACTATTCGGAATCTATTTGCGATGAAGAAAATCTTGAACAATCCTATATATGCGAGGAAAGAAAGATTATCATTCACAGAGCAATGAGAAATATAAAAAAAGAATATCGTCAGATTCTATGGCTTATTTATTTTGAAAATTTGAGCAACAAGGAAGCATCAATAATTATGAAAAAATCAGTTCACAATATTGAAACTCTTGTGTACAGAGCAAGAAAATCACTCAAGGAAGAATTAATAAAGGAGGGCTTCACATATGAAGAATTACAATGAAATGGCAAACGATGTATTCAGAAGAAGAGATGAATATAGAGTTATACAAAAGAAAAGAAGGAAAACCGCAATAGGAATTTCAAGTTCATTTATGTGCTTCTGCTTAATTGCAGTTATTGGTTTTTACGGAGTGTCCGGCGAAAAACCGAATACAAAAGTTCCTGTTGAAACAACAAACAGCAACACAATTGTTATAAATGAAATGGATGATATATCTTCAAACAGCAGACTGAAAATGAATTTTAATTTATCGGAAAAAGATTTAATTCCTATGAGCAAGCAGGATTTAATTGAGTATTATAAGGCTGATGTTTTTCCGACAGTTCCGAAGGATTTAAAAGAAGATAACAGCGGCGATTACTATAGTATCTACAAACAAAACGGAGGCACCGGAGAAGTTTATTGGGATCAGAATGTACTCAACTATTTTAATTCGGATTTTACCAGATCAATCAATATTGAGCTGTGCAAAAACAAGCTTCCCTTTTCAGACTATGGCTCACTTGATGAAAGCGACAAGAAATCAGTCATTAACCGACTGCCTGTTACTATAGGCTTAATTGATGAAAGCGTTTATATGGCAGAATTCATTTATAGAAATGTTGGTTTCAGAATTGTTTTTGAAGGTCTTTCAGAGGAAGAAATGATTTCTGTTCTTACTTCTATTATAAAAATTTAGCAACAAAAAATCCGCAGGATTCCCTGCGGATTTTTACATTTATTCATAAACTGAGCGTTTGAGCTGACCGATATACGGAAGATTGCGATATCTTTGGTCGTAATCAAGACCATAACCGACTACAAATTCATCAGGCACATCACAGCCGACATAATCGGGCGTGATAGGCGCTACTCTTCTTTCTGGCTTATCCAGAAGCGTTACGATACTGATTGAATTAGCACCTCTTGTTTTCAGAATATCCGAAACATAGCTGAGCGTTCTGCCGCTGTCTAAAATATCTTCAACAAGAAGAACATCATAGCCTTTCAAATCAATATCAATATCCTTTGTAATCTTAACTCTGCCCGTAGATTCTGTTCCACTTCCATAGGAAGAAACAGACATAAAATCAATACATAAAGGAAGATTGATATTTCTTACAAGATCCGTCATAAAGAATACACAGCCCTTAAGAATACCGAGAACAAGAAGATTTTTATCCTTAAAATCCTCCGTAATCTTCTTACCCAAGCGGGCATTTATTTCTTTTAATTCTTCTTCGGAAACAAGAACCTTTTCAATATCATTGAGCATACTATCGTTCCTCCCTGAAATAGGAAAGACCGAGAGATGCAGGACCTTGGTTCTCCTTTTTATCGCGCATAGAGCTGATAATAAGAACAATGATTGTTACAACATAAGGAAGCATCTTGATCAGTTCCTGCGTTCTGAGCGCAAGACCCGGGATATAAAGATAAACGATATAAAGACCGCCGAAAAGGAACGAGCCTAAAACAGCCATATCCGGCTTCCAGACAGCGAAGATTACAAGAGCGATTGCAAGCCAGCCTCTATCGCCGAAGCCATCATTTGACCAAACGCCGCAAGCATAATCCATTACATAGTAAAGACCACCAAGACCTGCAATCATACTGCCTATACAGGTTGCAAGATACTTTGTTTTTTCAACATTGATGCCTGCTGCATCAGCTGTTGCAGGGTTTTCGCCAACTGCTCTTAAATGCAGACCGCCTCTTGTTCGCTTTAAGAACACTGCACAAACAATAGCAATAATAACAGAAAGATAAGCTAAAAATCCATAGGAAAGGAATATCTTTCCGAATGCACCAAGGCTATCTGCAAAAGGAAGCGTTTTCTTGAAAACTGCACTTGTTGCGGTAAGAGCAACAGACGGAACTGCACTGCCTGTTAATTTAATCAGCGAGCCACCGAAGAAATTTCCGAAGCCAACACCGAAAGTGGTTATTGCAAGACCTGTTACATTCTGATTTGCTCTTAATGTTACAGTTAAGAAGCAATAAACAAGACCGATAAGAAAAGCACCTAAAAGGCAGCTCAAAAGCGGAATAAGCAATGCCAAAACAGGATTTACTGTTTCAACCGACTGCTCATAAAGGAATGCACCGATTACACCGCTTATACTTCCTATATACATAATTCCCGGAATACCGAGATTAAGATTTCCTGATTTTTCAGTTAATATTTCGCCGGTTGCACCATAAAGGAGCGGTATGCCCTGGCAGATTGCACGCTGAAGAAAAGTAATTAATGTACCCATATTAA
>JAIDLO010000255.1 GCA_029050995.1 Eubacterium sp.
TATATATGCAAATATTTGCTGAATATTCCAAAAAATCAATTTATTCACAAAAAGTTTACAAATTACAATTTGGTTACATATTGTAATTTTTAAGTAATATGTTATAATTAAGCTGTATATACTATCAAATTTATTATTTTGAAGTAGTATGAAGTTTATTCTTTAGTGAGGAGAGAATGTTATGAAGAAAACAAAATCGCTCATTGCGTTTTTGCTTGCTGTTGTACTTGTTGTGTCACAGTGCATTATTGTAACTTCATATGCCTTTGCTTCGGATGATGAAGCAGAAAACGGCATTGAAGTGGCAGCAGAAGCTGAAAACGCAGAAGATGAAGAGCCGGAAGCTGATAAGGTTATTATCGGCGTAGATGGCTATGACTTTCTTGGCGATGAGCCTTATCAGACTCTTGCAGCAATTTACGGCGCAGAGCTTGATACAATTCCTTTCCCTGAAACACTTGCTGTTTCCATTGATGGAACCAGCGAATTGGTAAAGCTCCCTGTTGAATGGAAGCTTGCTGATGGCGAGGAATGGGATGCTTACAGCCAGGTTTATGACGAGGAAGGCAATCTTATTTCCAGCAAGGTTGTTGCTGATTTCGGCGAGGGCTATGTGCTTTCAGAAGAATTAGCTAAAAACGGTACAATGCCTTGGATCAATCTTATTCATCAGCCAAAGCCTCTTGTTGAGGAAACTGCTGAAGAAAGTGCTCCTGCTGAGGAAACAACAGAGACAGAAACAAAGGCTCCTGTTAAGGCGCCTTCTAAAGCTCCGTCTAAAACACCTTCAATGCTTTCTAGTAATATAGCAACTTATGCTGCATTGCCTGCAACAGAGCAGTCTTCGTATGTTTATTACACAACAACTAAGAATGCTTTTGAAATTAAAGGTGTAAAAAATGGCAGCCCAAGTATATATACTACTTTTAACGAAGGTGGATATACTTGTGCTTTCCGAGTTGATGGAAAAGATTCTAATGTTACATTCGGTGGTAATGGCGTTACAAAAACTATAAATGAAATGAATATTACACAGACGCTTTCAATCGTAAATGACGGTGCCTATGTAAAGATTAATTATGATGTCTACAATCCAACAACAGTTGCACATACAATTGGTATTGCAAACCATTGCGATGTTCAGATAGGCGGCACCGATAAAGCGCCGATTTATACAACAGGAACCGGTGCAAGAATGGCTGAAAGTACGGCGGCAACTGCTGCTCAGTTTAATATAATTTGTAAAAATGCTTATGGCGTAACGGATGTTGATACGCTTTGGTTTGGTAAATATAATGAAAGAACAAGCCATTTGTGGACCGGTGAAAAAAAGAGTAGCCCGAGCGATGACCTTACAAACAACACAGATAGTGGTATCTCTATTGCGTGGTTCAACAGAGTTATTAACCCGGGACAGACCAGATCCTATTCCTATCTTTTAGGTATCGGTAAATCTGCAAACCCTCCCGAGATTAGCGGTGAAATCAGTGCGGTTGTTAAACCGCAGACTGTTGATGTTTCTGCAAATGTTAAGGATATTTCCGGAATGGTAGACAGGCTTTACTATGTTCTTGATATGGGTACATCTGATGAAACTACTCCTGCTGTTCTTGATACAAAGAATGGTAATGGTTCTTTCCAACCCATGGGCGGTAGTATTCAGCGTCCTAAATCATGGCAGGCAGGCGAGGTTCATACCGTATCTGTTTGGGTTATGAATACCGCAAATGCTATGTCCGCTATTAAAACAGTTGCAATCTTAATTGAAGATAATGAAGATTTGGGCGATGTTATGCGCCCTGCGCAGAGTGCTACGGTTACCTTTGCTGCAAACGGCGGCAGCGGTTCTGCGCCTGCAACAATGAATGCTTATGAGCTTCAGACTATTTCTCTCCCTAATAATACATTTACTGCTCCGGCAGGTAAAACCTTCGGCGGCTGGCAGGATCCTTCGGGCAATGTTTATCCTGCAGGTTCAGACTATAAGGTTCCGGAAACTGCAAATCATGCAATCCAGCTTAAGGCTTACTGGATTAATACAAATG
>JAIDLO010000256.1 GCA_029050995.1 Eubacterium sp.
ATATATAATAAGTGATATTATATTGCAAAGGTATTGAAAAATAATACCTAAGTAATTATATTGCATTATCTCTTGTTTTACAAGAATTTTTTAAGGAGAATTTGAAATGAGTAAAAAGTACAATGTAGGAATCGTTGGCGCAACAGGTATGGTTGGTCAGCGTTTCGCAACACTTCTTGAAAACCACCCTTGGTTTAATGTAGTCTGCTTAGCTGCATCTTCAAGATCAGCAGGCAAGCCTTACAGCGAAGCTGTTGGCAAAAAATGGTGCATGGATGTTGATATCCCAGAAGCTATGAAAGATATCATCGTTTTAGATGCAACAGCAGATATTGAAAAAATTACTTTAATGGTTGATTTCGTATTCTGCGCAGTAGATATGAAGAAAGACGAAATCAAAAAGCTTGAAGAAGAATATGCAAAACACGAATGCCCTGTTGTTTCTAATAACAGCGCTCATCGCTTTACTGCTGATGTTCCTATGGTTGTTCCGGAACTTAATGCAGAGCATATCAATATTATCCCTGAACAGAGAAAAAGACTCGGCACAAAGCGCGGCTTTATCGCAGTTAAATCAAACTGCTCACTTCAGTCTTATGTTCCTGCTCTCTTCCCTCTTCACGATAAGTTTGGTGTAAAAGATGTTCTTGTTTGCACATACCAAGCAATCAGCGGTGCAGGAAAAACTTTTGATACATGGCCTGAAATGATAGACAATGTTATCCCTTACATAGGCGGCGAAGAAGAAAAGAGCGAAAAAGAACCGCTTAAACTTTGGGGTAAAATTGAAGGTCCCGAAATCAAGCTTGCAGATAAGCCGAACTTTACTGCTCAGTGCATCAGAGTTCCTGTTTCAAACGGCCACTTAGGCGCTGTATTTGTAAACTTTGATAAGAAGCCGGAAAAAGAAGAAATGATTAACATCTGGAAAGAGTTCAAAGGCAGAGCACAGGAGCTTGAGCTTCCGTCTGCTCCGAAACAGTTCCTTAATTATTTTGTTGAAGATAATATGCCACAGATTAAATCTGAAAGAATGCTTGAAAACGGTATGGCAATCTCAATCGGCAGATTAAGAGAAGATACACAGTATCAGTACAAATTTGTTTGCCTCTCACACAACACACTTCGCGGTGCAGCAGGCGGTGCAGTTTTACTTGCAGAACTTCTTTGTGCTGAAGGCTATATGGACTAATTGATTAACTTAGAAGGAGTTTCATTATGAAAGAACCTATTTTTACAGGTGCTGCTGTTGCTATCATTACACCTATGAACGAAGACGGCACAGTAAACTATGAGGAATTTGCAAAATTTATTGATTGGCAGCTTGAGAATGGCACAGATGCTATCGTTATCTGCGGAACAACAGGAGAAAGCTCAACACTTGAGGTTGATGAACATATCGAATGCATCAGATGGTGCATTAACTATGTAAACGGAAGATGCAAGGTTATTGCAGGCACAGGCTCTAACTCAACAGCAAGTGCTATTGAAATGAGCAAAGAGGCTTGTGAAGACGGTGCAGACGCTCTTTTACTTGTAACGCCATATTACAACAAAACAAGCCAGAGAGGTCTTGTAGCGCATTATAAAGCTATTCATGACGCAACAGATAAGCCTATTATCCTTTACAATGTTCCGTCAAGAACAGGTGTAAACATTCTTCCTGAAACAGCTGCTGAAATCGCTAAGCTTCCAAGAGTTAATGGTATTAAGGAAGCAAGCGGTAATCTTGAGCAGATTGCTAAGATTAATGAGCTTTGCGGCGATGATCTCAACATCTGGAGCGGTAATGATGATCAGATTGTTGATGTTCTTGAAAGAGGCGGAAAAGGCGTTATCAGCGTACTTTCCAATGTTTGCCCACAGGAAACCCACGATATCGTTGCTAAGTATTTAGACGGCGATAAAGAAGGCTCAAAGGCTCTTATGGATAAGTATATGAAGCTTGCAAAAACACTTTTCTGTGATGTTAACCCAATTCCTGTTAAGGAAGCAGTTAATATGATTGGTTATAAAGCAGGTCAGTGCAGACTTCCTCTTATTGATATGACTGATGAGAATAAGGCACTCATGAAGGCTACACTTGAAGAGTACGGTCTTATTAAATAATTGAACAAAAAATAATGGCGGTAGTTGAGGAATTACGACTACCGCCAAATTAAAAAGGAATTTAGAAATGACAAGAATTATATTATGCGGTGCAAACGGAAAAATGGGAAAGGTTATACAGAGCGTTGCAGCAGCAAGAGAAAACTGCGAAATTGTTGCAGGCGTTGATTTCAACACGGAAAGTGCCTCCTTCCCTGTTTATAAAACAATTGCCGAGGTTACCGAAGAAGCAGATGTTATTATTGATTTTACAAATCCAATATTGCTTGAAGATCTTCTTGATTATTCTGTAAATAAAAATATGCCTGTAGTTATCGCAACAACGGGTTATGATGAAAAGCAGAAGAAAATGATTGAGGATGCTTCCAAGAAAGCGCCTGTATTCTTTACTTATAATATGAGTATCGGAATCAATCTTCTTGCAAACCTTGCTAAAAAGGCTGTTTCTGTTCTTGGCGATGATTTTGATATTGAAATCGTTGAAAAGCATCATAATCAGAAAATTGATGCACCAAGCGGAACTGCGCTTATGCTTGCAGATGCAATCTGCGAGGAAATCGAAAAACCGATGAATTATGAATATGACCGCCATTCTAAAAGAGAAAAGCGCACAAAGAACGAAATCGGTCTTCACGCAATCAGAGGCGGAACAATCGTTGGCGAACACGATATCATTTTCGCAGGCAGGGATGAAATCATTACACTTTCTCATTCATCAAGAAGCAAAGAAATATTTGCAGTCGGCGCAGTTAACGCAGCTGTATTTATGGCTGATAATAAAGCACCGGGAATGTACACAATGAAAGAAATGATTGAATAATTCGTTTTTTAGGGCACAATATTGTGCCCTTTATTTTTTTGCAAAAAAATAGTAAATGACACACGAATAACAAAAGTGTATAATAAAATCAAGGCAGAAAAGGAGGAAAGCAGTATGTACAAAATTTTAGTTGCTGATGATGAAACCAAAATTCGCGAAACGATAAAGGATTATTTTTCAGCAAAGGGCTTTGATGTGTTTCTTGCGGCAAACGGAAAAGAAGCAGTTGAATTAAGCAGCAGCAATGCTTTTGACTTAATCATTCTTGATGTTATGATGCCTGTAATGGACGGACTGAATGCATGCAAGGAAATCAGAAAAACAAGTAATATTCCTGTTCTGTTCCTTTCTGCACTCGGCGAAGAGAACGATTTTCTAAACGGATATTCAAGCGGTGCTGACGATTATATTGTTAAGCCCTTCCCTCTTTCCGTTCTGCACGAAAAATGTCTTGCAATGATAAAAAGATATAAGGGTATTCATAATGAAAATAAAATTACGATTTCGGGTATAGAGCTTGATTTAAACGCCCATAAAGCATTTATAAATGATACTGACATCAGCCTTTCCGAAAAGGATTTTCAGCTTTTAAAATATTTGATTGATAACAAAAACATTGTTTTAAGCCGAGATTTGATATTGAATAGAATCTGGGGCTATGATTTCTTCGGCGATACAAGAGTAGTTGATACACACATTAAAATCATAAGAAAAACTCTTGGCGATAAATCAAAACTCGTTCACACAGTTATCAATGCAGGATATGTTTTTAAGGAGGAAGAATGATGAGGAGCAAGAAAAAATATTTGATAATTTTTAATATCATTTTTTTGTTAGTATATCTTATTTCAACTGCTTTTTTCTTTAGTTCAGAATACGGAAGTATTTATAGAGATTATAATGATTACCAATTCAAAATTGAAGATTTTGTAAACTTGTGCAAATCAAATTACTTTGAAACAACAGATAAAATCATATATTCTATTTATGATTATTTAGTACCATATCCAACTATTGCAGCCATATACGATGATAAAGGCGAACTGATTAATAAAAGTGGTTCATTTGTAGAATTTACTGATGAAAATTGGAACAAGCAGTATATTGATTTAGAAAAATATCTAACAGATGACATACGAATACAGTTGCAAAACAGTAACATAAGTGATCTACGAAACACTAAACTTAGATATACAGAAAAAAATAATGAATTTATTCCTGTTTCACTATTATTATATGATGAAGAGATACAATTTACAGAATACAAAGAATACACAACTACTTTTTTAGAAGCAGAGGTAACATTAATTGATATTGATACCGTTTGGTATCAGCACAGAGCATACGAAAAAATAAAATACATCTTAGACAATCTTAATAAAGAAATAAAAAAACATACTGAAGATATTGACTATCATTTTTTAGCGGGGCATTTTGATAAAGATAGCACTTCCTATGCATCTGATTTCAAGTTGAATGGCAGAAACTATACATTAGCAATTGTATCCTCTACAGATTTATTTTTTGATACACTAAGTAGCCAAAGTTTTCGTGAAATGCTTTCCAGCTTTTCAATCATACTGTTTATAATATACATTGTTCTATTT
>JAIDLO010000257.1 GCA_029050995.1 Eubacterium sp.
AGCGGTGGCGTGGGCTCGGAGATGTGGTTAAGCGTCGAGTTTGCAGCTAAGCACGATATTCTTCATTACTATGATGTTGGTAATATGGGAATTGAGCATGCGCTTCTTCCCGAAAAAGGTATCGTAACCTGCGGCGACTGCATTATCGGTGCAGACAGCCATACTTGTACTTATGGTGCGCTCGGTGCTTTCTCAACAGGTGTCGGCTCAACCGATATGGCAGCAGGTATGATTACAGGCAAGGCTTGGTTTAAAGTTCCAAGTGCAATCAAGGTTATTGTAACAGGCGAGAAGGCGCCGTATATCAGCGGTAAGGATGTTATTCTTCATATTATCGGCGAAATCGGTGTTGACGGTGCACTTTATAAAAGCCTTGAATTTACAGGGGACGGCATAAAAAATCTTTCTATGGATGACCGTCTTTGTATTTCAAATATGGCTATTGAATGCGGTGCTAAAAACGGCATTTTCCCTGTTGATGATGTAACGCTTGACTATGTAAACGGCAGATCATTAAGAGAATATAAGGTTTATAAGGCTGATGCAGATGCTGAATATGACAGCACAATTACTGTTGATTTAAGTACACTTCGTCCAACAGTTGCATTTCCGCATCTTCCTGAAAATACAAAAACAATTGATGAAGTGCCTGAAATTAAAATTGATCAGGTTGTTATCGGCTCCTGCACAAACGGAAGAATGGAAGATATGCGTATCGCTGCTTCAATTCTTAAAGGCAAAAAGGTTGCAAAGGGTGTTCGTGTAATCGTTATCCCTGCAACCCAGCAGATTTATCTTAATTGTGTTAAAGAAGGTCTTGCTGAAATTTTTGTTGAAGCAGGTGCAATCGTTTCAACACCAACCTGCGGTCCTTGCCTTGGCGGTCATATGGGTATTCTTGCAAACGGCGAAAAGGCTGTTTCAACCTCAAACCGCAACTTTGTCGGCAGAATGGGCCATACAAAATCTGAGATTTATCTTGCTTCTCCTGCAGTAGCAGCAGCTTCAGCTGTTAAAGGCTATATTGCAGATCCTGCAAAAATATAGGAGGTTAGCTATGAAAGCAAAAGGAACAGTTCATAAATTCGGAAATAATATTGATACGGATGTTATCATTCCTGCAAGATATCTGAATAAAAGTGATGAAGCTTGGCTTGCTTCTCATTGTATGGAGGATATTGATAAGGAATTTGTTAATAATGTTAAAGCCGGCGATATCATGGTTGCTGAAGCAAATTTCGGCTGCGGCTCTTCAAGAGAGCATGCACCTATCGCTATTAAAGCAAGCGGTATTTCCTGCGTAATCGCATCAACCTTTGCAAGAATTTTTTACAGAAATGCAATCAATATCGGTCTTGCAATTCTTGAATGTGATGAAGCAGCAAAGGATATTAAAGGCGGAGATGAGGTTGAGGTTGATTTTGACAGCGGTGTTATTTCAAATATAACAACGGGCAAAACCTATAAGGCTCAACCGTTCCCTCCATTTATTCAGGATATTATTTCAAAAGGCGGACTTTTGAATTCTATCAAATAAATATACTATTTCGCAAAAATCTATGGTGGTAAAAATGGAATTATTAATAAATTCTGATTTATTAAGTAAATGTGGAAGTGGTTCTTCCGAATACTGGTTTTCTTATAAGGATTATACCGTAAAGAATATTCAGGATTTGGATACGGGCGCTAAGCCTGATGATATGGGGCAGACTACTTATTTTGTTTCTATCGGCTTAATCCCTTTTGTTACGATTGGTCATGAAGAAATTATTCGTGCTTTTATAAATGAAAGGGGAAGCGGTAAGCTTCAGTCAATACTTGATAAAATGGATGGCGAAGAACTCATTGAAACCTTCTGGAAGTATGTTAATGCTTATTCTGAATTGCAGGAGGGTGTTAATGAATTTGTAAGTCAGTATACGCATAAAAAAGTTACAGAATGGTGCAATGAAAACAGTATTAATTATAGGTTTGAATAATTAAGTATAAGGCAATGAAAGAGAAATCCGAACCGTGGTTTAAATTGGCTGATTTGCCCTTACTCTGCGTTAAAAAGCCTTGGAATACGGAAAGTATTCCTGCGTTTTTGTGCCTTGATTAAGAACAAATCAGCACAATTTAAACTGCGCAGCACCAA
>JAIDLO010000258.1 GCA_029050995.1 Eubacterium sp.
CCCTCTGCACGAATAATATCCTCTTTCGCAGTCTGCAGCTCTGCCTCGGCAGCCTGCAATTCTGCTGCTGCACGATTTGCATCCTCAAGCGCAACCTTGAATTCTGCTGAAATTTCCTGTGCCTCTTTTTCAAGCTTCTTTGCTTCTTTATTCAATTCTTCAATCGTATTTGCACGGGACAGTATGCCTGCACCCTTTGCCGCGCTACCGCCCGACATTGAGCCGCCTGGATTCATAACCTGGCCGTCAAGGGTAACGATTTTAAATCTGTTGTTATATCTTTTCGCAATGCCTATTGCGCAATCCATATCATCAACGACAACAACACGGGAAAGAAGATTGCTTATAATTTCCCTGTATTTATTATCACAGCTGACAAGATTTGAAGCGATATCAACAAAGCCGAGGTTATCATCAAGTCCTTTTTCATCAAGGCTTCTACCCTTGATATTGGAAATCGGAAGAAATGTTGCACGACCGATATGGTTGTTTTTAAGATAATAGATTGCTCTTTTTGCATCTGCTTCTGTTGTGGTAACTATATTCTGCATAGCCGCACCAAGCGCAACCTCAACAGCCATTGAATATTCGTTATCAACCTGAATAAGCTGGGAAAGCGGACCGTGAATTCCGCCAAGCGCCTTAGCATCAGACTGACGCATAACAGCCTTAACAGCACCCGAATAGCCCTCCATATTCTTTTCCAAATCGGAAAGCATTCTTGCCTTGGACTGCTTTTCAGCAAGCGCTCTGTTTGCCTTTTCAAGCTGATCACGAAGCGCATTTGCCTTATCGGTTTTATTCTTAACCTTAAGCTGATAGCCGCTCATTGCATTATTGTTTTCATCAATGCGTTCATTTAAAAACTTTAAGTTTTCATCGCTTTCAGCTTTGTGCGCCTCTTCAATTTTAAGCTCATTTTCTATTGCGGAAATATTTTCATCAACCGTTCCGCGGCGTGCTTCAATTTCCTCAATGCTTGATTTCGCCTTAGAGCATTTAACACGGCAGTCCGTAAGCTTAAAGGTTAATGCCGTTATTCTTTGATTCAGCTCAACTGTTATTTTTGAAAACGCTTCATTTGAAGAAACAAGCGCTTCCATTTCGTTTGTTACATTCTGAAGCTCCTCGCTCTTCTTCTTTGAATTTTCAGCACTTTCAAGAATAAACTGCTCTCTCTCCTCAATCTGCGCATCAATGGTAACATTACCCTCATCAGCAAGAGAGATATCATTTTTTAAGCGTTCAATCGTTTCGTTATTATGATTCAATGTAGCTTCAAGCACGGAAGCTTCGCCGTCTTTACGAACAGCCTCTTCCTCAAAATTTGCGCTGTCTGCTCGGATTTCTTCAATTTCAGTATTGATTTTTGCAATACCTGCAATAACCTGCTCTATCTCCTCTTCGATAGACTGAAGCTCATTGCTGCAAACCTCATAAGAAGCATTTGCCGCATCAATTTTATGCTCCTGCTCACGAAGATCATTTGTAAATTTATTGATTTTATTGAGCCAAACGCCGATTTCAAGCGTTTTTCTTTCTTCGGAAAGCTCAATAAACTTTGCCGCTTTTTCGCTTTGTTCTTTAAGAGGACCAACTCGGTTTTCAAGTTCGCCGAGAATATCAAGCAGACGAACAAGATTTTCCTGTGCCTGGTCAAGTCTTCTCTGTGCATCTGTTCTTTTATGGCGGAAACGGGATATACCTGCTGCTTCCTCAAAAAGCTCTCGCCTATCCTCATTTTTAGCAGAGATAATCGAGTCAATCTTACCCTGTCCTACCATAGAATAGCCGTCTGCACCAAGACCTGTATCCATAAAGAGTTCGTGGATATCCTTGCGGCGTACAAGCTCGCCGTCTATCTTATATTCACTTTCGCCGCTTCTGTAATATCTTCTCAATACAGTAACGATTTCGCCCCTGTTTTTAAGCGTTCCGTCGCTGTTATCAAGCGTAAGCTGAACCTGCGCAAAGCCGAGCGCCTTACGGGAAGAGGTTCCGCCGAAGATAACATCCTCCATCTTAGAACCACGAAGCGATTTGGACGAGGTTTCGCCAAGCACCCAGCGTACTGCATCGGAAATATTACTTTTACCCGAGCCGTTCGGGCCGACAACGGCAGTTATACCTTTTCCGAAATTAAGTTCTGTTTTATCAGGGAAGGATTTGAATCCCTGCATTTCAAGTGTTCTTAATACCATTCTTTAACCTCAATTCATTTGCAGAAAGCGAATTATCGTAAATAATTTTTATATTGTAACCGGCATTCTGAAGTGCCGTTATATTTGACTTTTTATTGCCTTTCAGCTTAGAAACTGTTTTTTCGTTTATATAAGCTGTATATTTGCCCGGCGGATTTTCAAGAATCTGATTTAAAAGAATTCTTGAACAAACCATTTCCCCAAGCGATTCATGATATCCGCCGCCAAGCATATTTTCTTTAACATCATCACTTGCGTGAAGCCCGAGGCGGATAATTCTAATGCCCTTTTCATTGAACATAGGCACTAATTCAGCACAAAGCGAAATTGTGCTATCAATAGAAGCGGGGGTATATTTACCCGCATTCATCAATTTTTCAAGATATGTATTTTTTAAAGTTACAGTCGGATAAATTCTGACTGTATCGGGATTTAATTTAATAATTTCCTTTGCGGTTTCGATATCCAGCTCGGGCGAGGACAAATACAAATCCGTCATCATCTGAAGCCCGAGTTCAAAACCATATTCTTTTATAAGCCGAGAAGCATTTCTTATATCATCAGCCGTATGCCCTCTTAAATTGGCAGACAAAACATCATCATTCATACTCTGCGCGCCAAGCTCAATCGCAGTAACGCCATAAGCCTTTAAAAGAGATAATACTTCATCATCAATTGCATCAGGCCTTGTTGAACAGCGGATACCTTTTATTTTTCCGCTTTCAATATACGGCTTTGCCGCATCCAAAAGGGATACCATATACTCTTTTTCAATCGCAGTAAACGAGCCGCCGAAAAAGGCAATTTCATATTCATACTCTGTTTTTAGAAGCGCTGTTTCAACTGCATTTTTAACATCATCGGGCGTTGGCGCAGAATGACTGCCTGTGATTGTATTTTGATTACAGAACGAGCATTTCTGCGGGCAGCCGATATGCGGCACAAAAATCGAGATATTCCCCTTTTTCATATACCCATCAACAGCAAGGCTTCCTTTGCTGCCTCCTGCTCTGCCTGCTTTTTGCTTTTTCCTGTTCCCCTGCCGATTACATTTGAATTGAGATGAACCTCAACATCAAATCTTTTATCGTGATCGGGACCGCTTTCGCCTACAATCACATAATTCAGCGTTTCATCCGGATTCTGCTGGATAATTTCCTGAAGCTGTGTTTTATAATCCTTAAAATTAATCTGATGATTTTCAAGAGCAGAATTCAAAAAACGAAGAATATGCGCCTTTGCACATTCCATTCCGCCGTCAAGATAAATAGCGGCAATCAGTGCTTCAAACGCATTTTCAAGAATAGACGGACGCTGGCTTCCGCCTGTGTTCTGCTCGCCTTTTCCAAGAAGAAGATAATCGCCAAGGCTTATATCCTTTGCAAACTGCGATAATTCGGCAGTGCAAACAAGGCTTGAACGCAGCTTGGACAATTCGCCCTCAGGCATATCGGGAAATTTGCTGTACAGTAATTCAGCAGTAACAATAGAAAGCACAGCATCCCCGAGGAATTCCATACGCTCATTACACTTTAAGCCGTTTCTGATTTCATTTGCATAGCTGGAATGTGTTAACGCTTCAAGCAGCAGCGACTTATTTTGAAACTTATATTTAATTTTTTCTTCAAAAGCACTGAAATCTTTATTCATTTTCTTTACTGAACGCCTTTTCTATTTCATCAATTAAATTATTATCTAAAAACCAAACAGCCTGCTTGATTGCATTTTTAAAGGTTCGGGCATCTGCTGAACCATGCGCCTTAACAACAGGCTTTTTAACACCAAGAAGAACAGCACCGCCGTATTCTTTATAATCAAACTGCTTTTTCATATCTTTGATTCCGCCCATAACACCGAGCGCACAAAGCATTGAAAACAGATTTTTCTTGAAAATACCCTTAATGCCGTTCATAAGTACCTTGGCAACACCCTCATATGTTTTCAGAATTAAATTGCCTGCAAAGCCGTCTGCAACAACAACATCAGCATCGCCGAACGGAATCTGCCTGCCCTCAATATTGCCAACAAAATTGTAATCGGCATTTTTCATAAGCTCATAGGCTTCCTTAACAACAGGTGTGCCTTTTGTTTCTTCCGTGCCGTTATTTGCAAGAGCAACCTTTGGATTTTCAACATGAAGAATATTTTTCATATAAAGGCTTCCCATTAAGCCGAACTGATACAGGAATTCAGCTCTGCATTCTGCATTTGCACCGCAGTCCATTAAAAGAAACGGCTTTTCTGCACTTGGCATAACAGATGCTATGCAAGGGCTTTTAACACCCTTGATTCGC
>JAIDLO010000259.1 GCA_029050995.1 Eubacterium sp.
ATACTATTATATATAAGGGGTATGATTACATCATATCGTTGAAGAATTCAATTTCCTTTGAATCTTCTGTAAGGGTAACGATAGCTTTCTTCCAAGATGGAGTGTAGCCACTGTGGATACCCTGACGACGCTCATGACCACGAACATTCATTGTGTTTACCTTCTGAACCTTAGTTCCAGGGAAAACAGTTTCAATAGCCTTTGCGATTTCAATTTTGTTTGCATCCTTAGCAACCTTGAAGGTATATTTCTTTACCATGATACCAGTCATAGACTCTTCTGTAATGATTGGCTTAAGAATAATATCCTGAGCAGTTTTCATTATGCATATACCTCCTCAATTTTCTTTGCTGCATCCTTAAGTACAACAATGTTGTTGCAGTTAAGAATATCATAAACACAAAGTGTGTTTACTGTAACTACCTTAACGCCCTCAATGTTGCGAGCACTCTTGTAGATTACATCATTGTTTTCAGAAAGAACAAGAAGAACTTTCTTACCTGTTTTAAGCTTTGTGAAAACCTCAACCATAGCTTTGGTCTTGATTCCTTCAAGCTCTAATTTATTAAGAATCATCATTTCTGATTCAGCAACTTTGCTTGAAAGTGCAGACTTCATAGCGAGTCTTTTAACTTTCTTGTTTAAAGCTACTTTATACTTTCTTGGCTTAGGACCAAGAGCAATACCGCCGTGTGTCCACTGTGGGCTTCTTGTTGAACCCTGACGAGCACGACCTGTACCCTTCTGTCTCCAAGGCTTAGCACCGCCACCAGATACTTCTGAACGAGTGAGAGTTGACTGTGTGCCCTGGCGCTGTGCAGCAAGATAGCTGACAACTGCAAGATGCATTGCATTCTTATTTGGCTCAATACCAAATACTGAATCTGCAAGTTCTAATTTTGAAGTCTTACGACCTTCCTGGTTATAAACCTGAACCTGTGCCATTATTTATCTCTCCTTTCGTTAAGCTTTAACTGCGTCTGCGATAACAACAATTCCGCCCTTTGGACCAGGGATAGCACCCTTGATTGCGATAAGATTGTTTTCTGCATCAACCTTAGCAACTGTGAGGTTCTGAATTGTTACTGTTTCGTGACCGTAATGACCTGCCATTTTTCTGCCCTTAAATACTCTTGAAGGACTTGAGCAAGCACCGAGTGAACCCTGATGTCTTGCATTAGGACCTGTACCGTGTGTTTCACGGAGTCTTGAGAAGTTCCAGCGCTTAATAGCACCAGCAGTTCCGTGGCCCTTTGAAGTTCCCTTAACATCCACGATTTCGCCTTCAGCGAATGTGTCTGCCTTGATGATATCGCCAACATTAAGAGCTGAGCAATCCTCAAGACGGAACTCTTTAAGTGTTTTCTTAGGAGCAACGCCGTTCTTATCGAAGTGGCCCTTCATTGGCTTGTTTACTTTGTTTATCTTAACATCGCCAAAGCCAACCTGAACTGCTTCGTAGCCATCGTTCTCCATTGTCTTTTTCTGGGTAACTACGCATGGACCAGCTTCAACAACTGTTACAGGAATAACTTTACCTTCAGCTGTGAAAATCTGAGTCATGCCGATTTTCTTACCGATTAGACCTTTTTTCATATTTTTTCCTCCTTGGTTATTGGTTGGTTTCCCAACTTGACCTCGGCCGCGTTACGACTCGATTATAATTTGATTTCGATGTCTACGCCAGCCGGGAGCTCAAGACTTGTCAAAGCTTCAACTGTTTTGTTTGAAGGTCTGAGAATGTCAATGAGTCTTTTGTGTGTTCTCTGTTCAAACTGCTCACGGCTGTCCTTGTACTTATGAACAGCACGAAGGATTGTTACAACCTCTTTCTCAGTTGGGAGCGGGATAGGACCGCTTACCTGAGCGCCGGTGTTCTTTGCAGTTTCAACAATTTTCTCCGCAGCCTGATCAACAAGATTGTGATCATAGCCTTTAAGTCTGATGCGGATCTTAACTTTGCTTGCTGCCATTTACTTTTCCTCCTGAAAAATATTGGTGCGATACTTTACCAGCTCTTTCTTACCACCCTGCCGTGTGTTTCAAACCCACTCTTTTAAAAACCGAATGACGCAATATCATTCGGGCGCAGACTTATCCCCACAGACACAGGCGTTCGCAAGTCACCTGCGGGTAGCTGAATACTGGTATGATTTCGCCCGGTTTAAAATCGGACATACTCCGCCGAAATTCCCATTCAGTGCAAGCAAACACACTGAACGCCACCTCCGGCATCAACGCATATCTGGATGTGCAGAAATAGGCACTTATATATAAAATATATAATTACGCTTTTCCACACGCTTGGCTATTATATTATATATAAAGAGCGTTGTCAATAGTTTTTACCAAAAAAATTTGTAATTTCTTCCAAGATTTTTTCAAAAATTTCTGTAATATTGCACAAGGGAAATGTAAAAGAATATTTAGTGTGAATTACCGCTCACACCA
>JAIDLO010000026.1 GCA_029050995.1 Eubacterium sp.
CTCGTCTGTAGGTAACAGCGCCGTTTGCTTTTCCCGGATTGCCTTCTTTTGCAAGCCAGCCGCCGCAGTAAACCTGAATACCCGGAAGGTCTGTGAAAACAGAAAGCTGTCTGCCGCTTTTTTCATCATAAAGAACAGCAGCCTCTGTAAAATCTCTTGGCTCTTTATTCAGGCAGTAGTTATTATCGTATCCGATTCCTTTAAGAATAGCACGGAAAGGCTCGTCAATTTTATCGCCGATTTTGTGCATTGTTGTAAAGTCCATCATTGTGCCTTTAACCTCGCCGAGCTCGCCTGTCGGAAGCTGACATTCGTCTGTTTCGGTAAAGTAATCTGCATTAATTTTAAGATAATGGGTTTCAATGGTTTCTGTTGTATTTCCCGAAAGGTTGAAATAAGCATGGTTTGTTGGATTTGCAACAGTCTTCTGATCGCTTAAAACAGTGTACTCAAGTCTTAAAGTATTCTCATCTGTAAAGGTGTATTTAACGGTTAATGTGAAATTGCCCGGGAAGCCGTCCTCCATATCAGGAGAAAACTTTTCAAAGGTAACAGAGTTATCCGTTGTTTCTTTTACATTCCAATTGGTGTAGCTGAATCTTCCGCCGCCGTGAAGCGTCCAAGTGCCCTGATTTGCAGGAAGATTGTATTCCTTGCCGTCCATTGTAAATTTTGCATCTCTGATTCTGTTTGCAATTCTGCCGACAAGGAGTCCCTGAAAGCCTAAGTCGCCGATAATATAAGGCTGTGGTTCGTCAAAACCGAGAACAACATCAGCAAGCTTGCCTTCTCTGTCCGGTACATTTAATGCCTGAATACCGCCGCCAAGTGTCTGCAGAGAAACAGAAGCACCGTTTTTGTTTGTAATTGTATAAAGGTCAACCTCTGTTCCGTCTTCCATTTTTCCGAAGAATGTTTTTGTTACGCTCATAGTATTTTTACCTCTCAATGTGTAATTTTGTTAATTTGAGTATAAACCGAATTGTAAACAAATTCAATAGAATCTTGACATTTGATGATTTAAAATATATTCTTAGTATATTAATAAAGTCTATTTTTTAATAAATCCCTCCACCGCAAGCGGTCCCCCTCCCTTTAGCAAGGGAGGCACAGAGGTTTAGAAATTTATAGGGAAAGGAATGTTCCTTTTGGAAAACATTATGATGATTTTTACAACGGTTATGCGCTATGTGTTGCCTGTTACAGCACTGATTGTTGTGCTTACCTGTGTTGTTTCGCTTTTCAGAAACAGGCCGAGAATACATAAAATGGCGCAGTTAACGGATAAGAATAACGGCTCTGTTACGGATATAAACCATTGGGAAACCTCAATCGGAAAATCAAGGTCCAATGATATTGTGCTTCCCGTGCCGACTGTTTCCCGTTTCCATGCTGTTATTGCGAAAAAAAGAAGTGAATGGATTATTACGGATACATTTTCTAAAAACGGAATTCGTGTAAACGGCAAAAAGGTAAAGGGCAAGGCTGCTCTCAATGACGGGGATGTTATCGAAATCGGCGATATACCGCTTGTTTTTGAATGTGCCGAAGCGCTTTCAAGCCAGGCAAAAAAGGAAATCAGAAATCAGGCAAGGGGAACGGCAAAGGTTGTTGCCTATGCTGTTCTTGTTGATACAAAAAATCATAAGCCTGTTTATATCAAGAAAAAGGATGTTTTAATAGGAAGAGAAGATAACTGCGATATTCAGCTTCTTTCCAACACGGTTTCGGGCAGGCATGCACGAATTCATTTAACGACAAGAGGCTGGGCACTTTCGGATTTAGACAGCCATAACGGAACAAAGCTGAACGGCAGATATATCAATCAGCCGCAGTTGATTTTTGATGAAGATATGATAACCTTTGGCGACAAGGTGTTTGTTTTCTATGAAAAGTGAGGTGGGAAAAATGGCTAAGCCTGATAAAAAGAAGCTTCCGAAAATTAAGCCGATCAATAATTTTTTGATGCTGCTTATTATATCGGTTTTTCAGCTTGTAACTGCTTTCAGCGCAGCAAACAGCTATGAAAAATTTGAAAAGAAAGTGCTTTTTGCCGCAGCACTTTTGGTGCTTACGGAATGGGTTTATCTTGTTGCATTTTATACAATGCTGCACAGACGAAATTTTGAATTGGAGCTTATTGCATTTTTCCTTTGCGGAACGGGTATTTCGGTAATCGGCTCTGTTGATGCGGAAAGTGCCTTCAAGCAGTATTTTATGATTCTTGCAGGAATCATAATCCATATTGTTATGGTGTTTATTTTGGGCAATGTTGATTTGTGTATGAAATTAAGACTACCTGTTGCTGTAGGCGCAATCCTGCTTCTTGTTGTAAACCTTGCAATCGCAAAGGTAACATACGGCGCAAGAAACTGGATTGAGATAGGCGGCATAACCTTTCAGCCGTCTGAGTTTGTTAAAATTGCATTTATTTTTGTCGGCGCAGCAACGCTTGAAAAGATACAGACAAGTAAAAATATCTTTGCGTTTATCGGCTTTTCAATTGGCTGTGTAGGCTCGCTTATTCTGATTAAGGATTTCGGAACAGCGCTTGTTTTCTTTATTACATTCCTGATTATTGCCTTTATGAATTCGGGCGATATCAAAACAATTATTCTTGCCATAGCTTCTGCGGTGCTTGGTGCGGGAATTGTTATTAAGTATAAATCTTATGTAACGAAGCGTTTTGCTGTTTATCGCCATATCTGGGAGCCTGAATATTTCAATGCAAACGGCTATCAGCAGACCAGAACGCTTGTTGGTATGGCTTCCGGCGGACTTTTAGGTCTTGGTATCGGAAACGGAAACACAAAATATGTTTTTGCGTCAACAACGGATTTGATTTTCGGTGTGATCTGCGAGGAATGGGGCTTTATTTTCGGCATTATCCTTGTGTTGACCTTTGTTGCAATTGCCGCTTCTGCATTGATTAATTCCATTGCGTCAAGGTCTACCTTTTATTCCATTGCCGCTGTAGCAGGCGCAGGTATGCTGCTTTTCCAGACAGCGCTTAATATTTTCGGCATAACAGATGTTCTGCCGTTAACCGGTGTAACGCTTCCGTTTGTAAGTCAGGGCGGTTCGTCTATGATGTGCTGTTGGGCAGTGCTTGCATATATTAAAGCATCTGATGTGCGCACCTATAATTATCTTGGAGGTGCAAAGAAGAAATGAAAATGATTACAAGAAGAGGAATTATCCTCTGGCTCCTTTCTGTATTATTCATTGCCGGACTGATCTTTATGGGATACAGCCTTGTTGAAGAGGGCGATGTCTGGGTTATGAAATATTTTAACAGCCATGTTTATAATGACGGAAAGCTCCTTGCAGCAGGCTCCATTATGGACAGGGACGGTGTTGTTCTTGTTGAAACCAAGGACGGCGACCGTGTTTATAACGATAGCTTGGGCTTAAGAAAAGCAAATCTCCATGTTGTCGGAGATATGAGAGGCTTTATCTCAACAGGTGTTCAGTCTGTTTATGAATCAGAGCTTGTCGGCTATAATATTTTATCCGGTGTTTACGGTATAGACAGCGGAAAAAACGGAAATGATGTGAAGCTTACGATTGATGCTGAGTTAAACAGAACTGCGTATAATGCATTGCAGGGCAGAAAAGGCACAATCGGCGTTGTAAATTATAAAACAGGCGATATTGTCTGTATGATTTCTGCGCCATCTTTTGATGTAAATGATGTTCCGAGAGATTTGGATACAAATGAAATTTATGAGGGTGCGTATCTGAACAGATTCCTTTCCGGTCTTTATACACCGGGTTCAACCTTTAAGATTGTTACAACCATATGTGCGCTTGAAAATATGGGCGATAAAATTTTTAAGGATGACTGGACCTGCCGAAGAATTCTGGATGTAGACGGGATTAAGGAAGATAATATTATATGTAATGATTATCATGGAAAAGTTGATTTTGAAGGTGCACTTGCAAAAAGCTGTAACTCTGCTTACGGAGAAATTGCAATAAAACTTGGTGCAGATAAATTAAAGAAAACAGTTGATAAACTCGGCTTAACCTCTTCTGTTTCCGTAAGCGGTAAAATCTCTTCAACAGCAGGCAGATTTCCGCTGGACAGCAAGGCTGCCGATACAACAGTAGGCTGGACGGGTATCGGACAGGGCGATACACTGATTAACCCTGTTTCAATGCTCCGCTTAATGTGTGCAATTGCAAATGACGGAAAAGCGGTATCCTTTAATATTGTTGATGATTTTTCAACACAGGCAGGAAAGGCGCTCGGCGTAACCTTTAAATCGGATGAAACACAGCTGATCAGCTCCGAAACGGCTGCAACAGTTAAAAAGATGATGAGAAATAATGTTGTTGCCGAATACGGTCAAAACAGATATCCGGGACTTGAAATCTGTGCGAAATCGGGAACAGCCGAGGTAGATGATGTTTCTGAGCATAATACAGCGTTGTTTACGGGATTTTTGGATGATCCGGATCATCCGTATGCGTTTATTGTTGTTGCTGAAAAAGGTCAATATGGTCTTAAGGTTGCCGGTTCAATTGCAAACACAGTGCTTCAGGCTGTAGTAGAACAGGATTAATTAGTTATATTGCCCTCAAAATTTGCCTATGGCATAATTTTGAGATGGCTAAATTCACATCACGCCTTGTCTGGCTACTACAAGGACATCGTGATTGTTAATTACTATTTTCAGCCGGAAAGGCTATGTGAATTATAATGAAAGAAACAAATTATGAAAAAAAAGCGGAAAGAGCATTGCTCATTTCCGTTGATACAGGCGATTTTGATGCCGAGGCTTCAATCAATGAGCTTGCCGAGCTTGCGGATACAGCAGGTGCTGAGGTAATCGGAATGATTGTGCAGAAAAAGGATGCACCGTCGCCGTCCTCCTTTGTCGGCTCGGGCAGGCTGAATGAAATAGCCTCCTTCTGTCATTATAATGATATTGATATTATTATTGCAGACAGCGAATTATCTCCGATTCAAGTAAAAAATATTGAGGATTTTGCAGATGTTAAGGTTGTAGACAGAACAACGCTTATCCTTGATATTTTTGCAAAAAGAGCAAGGTCTGCCGAGGGTAAAATCCAGGTTGAGCTTGCTCAGCTTCAATATTCGCTACCGCGCCTTTCGGGGCAGGGCAAAAGCCTTTCAAGGCTTGGCGGCGGAATCGGCACAAGAGGACCGGGCGAAACAAAGCTTGAATCCGATAAACGCCATATTAGAAGAAGAATTCAGTATCTGAATGAAAATCTGGATAAAATTGAAAAACGCAGACAGGCTATGCATGAACGCAGACGAAAAAACGGTGCACAAGCTGTTGCCATAGTAGGCTATACAAATGTCGGAAAATCAACGCTGATGAATCGCTTAACGGCGGCAGGTGTGCTTGAAGAGGACAAATTGTTTGCAACGCTTGATCCAACAGCAAGAAAGCTGATTTTGCCCGACGGCAGGCAGATTATGCTTATAGATACGGTTGGCTTGGTAAGGCGGCTGCCGCATCATCTTGTTGATGCATTCAAGTCTACGCTTGAAGAGGCGCTTTGGGCAGATGTTATTCTGAATGTTTGTGATGCTTCAAGCGAGGAATGCAGCGAGCATATCCGAGTAACAAATGATTTGCTTTCCTCTCTTGGATGTGACGGCAAGCCGATTATAAATGTTTTAAACAAATGTGATTTGGTTCCGGATATTCTTGATTATGCTCTGATTGGAAGAAGCGTTCATATCAGTGCAAAAACAGGCTATGGAATGGACAAGCTTCTTGATGAGGTGTCAAAAGCATTGCCGAAAACAACGGCAAGAGTTCAGCTTTTTATTCCGTTTTCCAAAGCAAAAATTGCAAATGAAATTCGCAATTACGGGATCGTTGAAAGCGAAGAATATACGGATGAGGGTATTAAAATGACGGCAGTTGCCGAAATTGCATATCTGAATACGATTGAAGAGAATATTGTTAGTTATATTTAATATATGTGTTTCATAAAATCAAATGTAGGTGATTTTATGAAAATGCTAACTTTAAAATTAAAGCCAAAAACGATTTTCGGCTTGATACTTGTTTTTACAGGGGTAATTGTTATTGTTATAACCTTTGCGTCAAATCATATTAAAAGCAATGAAACGGTTATGAATGCCGTTACCCTTGAAACAAATGAGGAAAGAGAGGCATATTTAACCTCTCTCGGCTGGGAGTTTAAAACAGACTGCACGGAAAAGCAGGTTCAGATTCCTGCAGAATTCAATGATGTTTATACAAGGTATAATGAAATTCAGAAATCGCAGGGATTTGATTTAGAGCAGTATAAGGGTCAGGAGGTTACTGTTTATACATATAGCATAACGAATTATCAGGGCTATGAAAACAGAGATTGCATTTATGCAAATCTTCTGGTATACAATAATACTCTGATTGGCGGAGATGTTTGCTCAACCTCTGCCTCTGACGGATTTATGCAGTCGCTTAAAAAGCAGTAAATATAAAAAATGGAAAGAATAGATAAAATAATCTCGAATGAGCTGAATGTTGCAAGAAGCGATGCAAAGTCGCTGATTAAATCGGGCAAGGTTTTTGTTAACGGTGTATGCGAGAAATCTGCGTCACGCAAGCTTGACGAGGAAAAGGATATCCTGAATGTATGCGGAAAAGTAATTCAATTCCGAAAGTTTGTTTATATTATGATGCATAAGCCAAAGGGTGTTATTTCTTCAACAGACGGCAGAAAAACAAACGAGAAAACAGTTGTTGATATTCTGCCGCAGGATATGAAACGGAAAAATCTTTTTCCTGCCGGCAGGCTGGATAAGAATACAACAGGCTTTATGCTTATAACGGATGACGGCGAATTTGCACATAAAATTTTAAGCCCGAAAAATCATGTTCCGAAAACATATATTGCCTCTCTTGACCAGCCTTTTGATGAGGATGTTATCAAAGCTTTTTCAGAGGGTATAACAATCGGTAATGATGAATGTCTGCCTGCTGTGCTTGAGGCGGTAAATGGGGATTACAAAACGGCGAAGGTCATTATCAAGCAGGGTATGTATCATCAGATTAAACGAATGTTTAAAAGCTTTGGAATTGAGGTTGTTGAACTGAAACGAATCAAAATGGGAAAGCTTGCGCTTGATGATCAGCTTGCCGAAGGAGAATGCAGATATTTAGACGAATTTGAGCTTGAACTTATAAATTCTAATTGAATATTACAAAATTTACCACAATAAATCAGTGTTGTTATCGGCGATAATATACTATATATTGTGGTTTTTATTTCAAGAATTAACAATTTATGCAAAATGAACAAAAAAGCAATAAAATTTTGTTAAAAAGGTTGCAAATTGTTTAGAAGCCTTGTATAATATTAACAAGTTAAAAGTAATCGCTTTGTGCAGTTTTTTATTTGTTTAATATTAAGAGGGGGATCTTTTTAATGCCAAACAGATTATTTCAGACAATTGTAAATCAAATGAGGGATTCAGTAGACCGCAATATCGGTGTTGTTGATGAGAGCGGTTCTGTTATTGCCTGCTCAGAGCTTGGCCAGATCGGAGAAATTCGTAAAGGTGTTGTTTCCGCCGGTGTATTCTCAGGCTTGCAGACCTGTGTTGACGGCTGTACTTATAAGGCTTTCGGCAATTCCGTTCATCCCGAGTATGCCGTATTTCTTGAGGGAATTGATGAAGCAAGCAAAAGATATGCAGATATCATTGCCGTTGCTATGGATCAGATTAAGCAGAATAATGATGAAAAATTTGACCGTTCAAACTTTGTAAAAAATGTTATTCTTGATAATATTTTGCAGGGCGATATTTATATCAAAAGCCGTGAGCTTCATTTTAATAATGATGCAACAAGAGTTGTGTTTATTATCCGTGTTGCACAGCAGACGGATATATCCGTTTATGATGTTATTCAGAATTTCTTCCCGGATAAAACAAAGGATTTCGTTATCAATGTTAATGAATTCGATATTGCGCTTATCAAAGAGGTTCGCCCGAATGTTGAATTAAAGGACCTTCAGAAGCTTGCAAGATCCATTTGTGATACTTTATCAACAGAGTTTTATTGCAGCGCTGTTGTTGGTATCGGCACCTGCGTTACTGGTATTAAGGAGCTTGCTCATTCCTTTAAGGATGCGCAGATTGCCCTTGAGGTAGGCAAGGTGTTTGATATTGAGCAGTCTATCGTAAGCTATGAAAATCTTGGCATTGCCCGTTTGATTTATCAGCTTCCTACAACGCTTTGCGATATGTTCCTCCACGAGGTTTTCAAAACAGGCTCTATCGAATCTCTTGATCAGGAAACGCTGTTTACAATTCAGAAATTCTTTGAAAACAATCTGAATGTATCGGAAACAAGCCGTAAGCTGTTTGTGCACAGAAATACGCTTGTTTACCGCCTTGAAAAGATTAAGAAGATAACAGGTCTTGATCTTCGTGAATTTGATGATGCTATCGTATTTAAAGTAGCCCTTATGGTTAATAAGTATCTTGAATCAACCCCTGTTAAATATTAATTGAATCAATCTATAAAATCCCTTCGCATTTGCGGAGGGATTTTTTGATAATTATTCCATTTCTGTAAATAATATCTTAGGAATGGGCAATGAAGAGAAATCCGAACCGTGGTTTAAATTGGCTGATTCGCCCTTACTCTGCGTTAAAAAGCCTCGGAATACGCAAAGTATTCCTGCGTTTTTGTGCCTTGATTAAGAACAAATCAGCACAATTTAAACTGC
>JAIDLO010000260.1 GCA_029050995.1 Eubacterium sp.
CATCTATATAATCCTTTGCATGTGAAACTAAATTAATATCCATATGAATACCTCAATTTAAAAACTTATCAATATATCCCAATGACCATTGCGTTTTCCATTTGCTCTTTGAATAAAACCTTTTTCCTGCATTTCTACAGTTTTTGTTTTTATCGTTCTTTCTGATTTACCGATTTTCTCAGCCAATGCCTTTTGTGTTATTGACGGATTTTCAGCAATAGCATTCAAAATAGCCAATTCGTCCAAAGTGCAATTATTGCACTTTGAAACAATAGAATTTGCACTTTGAACGTCACTTTGAAAATCAATGTGCAAATATCTGTTCTTCAATTCATTATTTTTGCCAAGCAATAAATTTTCAAAAAACAACTCAAGATATTTTGTTGTAGCAGTAATTCCATTTTTAACATTGTTATAATTCGCACGAACAAGTGCATTTCTGAAATACCAAGAATTTTCTGAAAACAAATCATTGTTAACATCAAATCCAAACGATTTCAGATATTTAATAATGAATACGGCTGTCGCTCTTGTATTCCCCTCACAAAATGGATGAATCTGCCAGATACCTGCTGCGAATTTAGAAATATGCTTTACAGCTTCAGCTGCAGACAATCCCTCATAAGAAAACTCTTTTTCGGTACCAAAATCATAATCCAGCGTATCATTTATACTATCAAATGATGCATATAAAACTGTATCGCCTTTTAACACCCACTCTTTTTTTGTGATATTATAAGTTCTGATCTCGCCAGCATGTTTGAATATATCAGCAAAAAGCCTTCTGTGAATTGCCTTATACTCTGCCGGAGAAAACTGAAATGTATTTTCATTAAGCATCTCTGCAATTCTTGCAGCCACCTTGTCAGCTTCCTCAGTTCCATCCTCGATAGCCTGTCTTACACTTTGTTGCTCATAATAACTATTAACACGCTTTTGAACAGTGGCAATATCAATCTTGCCTTCAATATGTTCTTTAGCAGTATCAAGCAGGTATTCAGAAGTTTTTAGTCCGTCAACATCCTGTAAACCTATTGCAGCTTTCCAAGCCTCGCTTCTCTCTGCTCGGTCTGGCTCGCCTTGTTTAATATATTCAGTTAATTCAAATTGCCAATTTCTTTCATCAGCCATTTAATCACATCCTATAATTTCTATTTATATTATACCATAGAACAGAGAAATATGAAAGCTCAATTTAGACTTGTCATATAGAACAGTCACTCTATCCAAAGTATTTTACAAACGCAATTACATAAGTTTTAACAAGTATTCTTAATTCTGTCAAATAATTTTATTATTAAAAATACAGGCATAGAATTCTCTATGCCTGTACAATTAGATCAGCAACTCTTTGGGCTGCATTTCCGTCATCAAGATAATTAAATTTATTATTAAAAGCAATATATTTTTCTTCGTACTGATCAATATGAGCTTTATCCATGCAGGTTTTGATTTCATCAATAAGGCGGTTTTCGTCTGCATTTTTAATGATCGGACCGGGAAGCTCTTCAATATCAATATAGAAATTTCTCATTTCATTTTTATAAGCATCAAAATCATACATATAAAAAATCATAGGCTTCTTCAAATTCGCATAATCAAAGAAAACACTGGAATAATCCGTAAGCAAAATATCAGAAACAATATACAAATCATTGATATCATCATATGCGGAAACATCATATACAAAACCGCTGTATTTTTCAAAATCGAAGCTGTTTGCAACAAGATAATGCGCACGAAACAGGATGATATATTCATCGCCTAAAGCATCACGAAGCTTATCAAAATCAACCTCCGTTTTATAAGTGTATCCAATAGAAGAATCATGCTGGTTATCACGCCAGGTTGGTGCATAAAATATAATTTTCTTATTTACATTTTCAATATTAAGTGCTGTTTTTATTCTCTGAATATCATCCTCGCTGAAATTCATAAGCTTATCATTTCTTGGATAACCCTGCTCAACAACATTGTTTTCCTTGCCGATAGCTTTTAAATTCCACGCAGTAATAAACTTTTCGCTTGCGAATTTAGACGGCGAAAGAATATACTTGAATTTTGCTGCATCCACCTTATATTTAAAATGAATTTCTTCTGCAGTATTTAAAACATTACCGCCGCAATCAATGTCATAACCCAGGCGTTTCAGCGGAGTACCGTGCCAGCATTGAACATAAACCTGATTTTTCTTCGGGTAAATATGGTCGGCTACGCGGTAATTGTGTATCCAATACTTACTTTTCGCCATTGTTTTGTTGTATTCTTTTCCCGAAGCACTGATAACTTTTGTGTTTCTGTTATTTTCAAGATGTTTGTAGTTTTCAGGATTTGAAAATACCCACACAAATTTGTAATCTTTATACTTGTCCTGATTCAACATATATTCATAAATTGCTTTAGGCGAACAGGAATAGGATTTGCCGTTAAAGGATTTAAAGCAAATCAGCTTATCATCAACCTTATTGAAGGTTTTTATATAAAAATATCCAAGAAATCTTTTCATATAAATCAGCTGTCTTATAGCTTTTCTGAGCAAAACATTTTTCTTTGTAAGCTCTATAGCAATCGCTTTTAATTTATTCATCATAATCCTCCTACTTGAAGTGTTCTCTGAAACAATCAAAATCTGTGATTTTGTTAATGTTTCGTGAGGTTATTATAGCATACTTGTATCTTATACAAAGATCCTACCCAAGCAGACGGATCA
>JAIDLO010000261.1 GCA_029050995.1 Eubacterium sp.
GGTGCTCAGCTTGTTAAAGAGGTTTCTTCAAAAACAAATGATGATGCAGGCGACGGCACAACAACTGCAACGCTTCTTGCGCAGGCTCTTGTAAGAGAGGGTATGAAGAATGTTGCTGCAGGTGCTAATCCTATGACAGTTAAAAACGGTATCAAGGCAGCCGTTGATGCTGCTGTAGATGCAGTTAAGGCTTCTTCTCAGCAGGTTAAGGGCAGTGATGATATTGCCCGTGTAGCAACAGTTTCTGCTGCTGATGAATATGTCGGCTCTCTTATTGCAGATGCTATGGATAAGGTTTCTGCTGATGGTGTAATTACAATCGAAGAATCCAAAACTGCTGAAACAGTATGTGAAGTTGTTGAGGGTATGCAGTTTGATCGCGGCTATATCAGCCCTTATATGGTAACGGATACAGATAAGATGGAAGCTGTTATTGATGATGCGCTTCTTCTTATTACAGATAAAAAAATCTCAACAGTTCAGGATATTCTTCCTCTTCTTGAGTCTGTTCTCAAGAGCGGACAGAAGCTTGTAATCGTTGCTGAAGATGTTGAGGGCGAGGCTCTCCAGACCATTCTTCTCAATAAGCTTCGCGGTACATTTACCTGCGTTTGCGTTAAGGCACCGGGCTTTGGCGACAGAAGAAAGGAAATGCTTCAGGATATCGCAATTCTTACAGGCGGCCAGGTTATTACAACAGACCTCGGCATTGAGCTTAAGGATGCTACAATGGCTATGCTCGGTAAGGCTCGCCAGGTTAAGGTAACAAAGGAAAATACAATCATTGTTGACGGTGCAGGCTCAAGCGATGAAATCAAGGCTCGTGTTGGTCAGATTAAAACCGCTATCGAAGTAAGCACATCCGAATTTGATAAAGAAAAGCTCCACGAGCGTCTTGCTAAAATGGCAGGCGGTGTTGCAGTAATCAAGGTTGGTGCTGCAACGGAAACAGAAATGAAAGAAAAGAAGCTTCGTATTGAAGATGCTCTTGCAGCAACAAAGGCTGCTGTTGAAGAGGGTATCGTTGCAGGCGGCGGTGTTGCGCTTATCAATGCTGTTCCTGCTGTTGAGGCTCTTCTTGATACAGATGATGCAGATTTCAAAACAGGTGTTGCAATTGTTCTTAAAGCACTTGAAGAGCCTGTTCGCCAGATTGCTGCTAATGCAGGTATGGAAGGTTCAATTATTGTTGATAAGATTAAGACGGCTGATAAAAACGGCTATGGCTTCAATTTCGCAACAAATGAATATTGCGATATGATTGAAAACGGAATTGTTGATCCTGCAAAGGTAACGCGTTCTGCTATCCAGAATGCCGCATCTGTTGCCGCAATGGTTCTTACAACAGAATCTCTTGTAACAGATATCAAAGACCCGCAGGCAGATGCAGCTAATGCAGCAGCAATGGCAGCCGCAGCACAGGGCGGTATGTATTAATAAAATCTTTGATCTGCCTTCCCCTTGAGGGGAAGGGACCGCTGTCCAAACTCCCAACAAGCCTTCCCCTTGAGGGGAAGGGGGACCGCTTGCGGTGGATGAGGTGTCTTAATACAATCGTTATTTATTTATAACACCTCATCAGTCAACATTCGTTGCCAGCTTCCCCTCAAGGGGAAGCCTTTTTTATTGACATATCATTTCAACTTTGATAAAATAAAACTGCGAAATCAATTTAATATAATGCTGTAACAGTGGGTATTTTTGTCTCTTGATAAAAATGCACGCTTTATTAAAAATACACACTTTACGGTATTATTAAATTGGTTTCGCGACTTCACGGAGCGTGCGTTTTATTGCACAGCTTCGGCTGTGCATTTTTTATTGGTGGAGGTAATAAAATGGCTTGTATTTTAATTGATTTGGAAAATGAAAAAGGAAAAATGCTTGAGGGCATATCTCTGCTGAATCTATCTAAAAATGATGAGATTATAATTTTTTACAGCAGGTTAGCGCCGTATATTACAATGGAACTGCATAAGGAATTTGAAATAATAAAAGCAAAAAAAGATTATATTAAGGTTGAATCCGTCAATAAAAATTCGCTCGATTTTCAGCTTTCAACCTATCTTGGCTTTTTAATACAAAAGAATTCAAAAAACAATTATTATATTGTTTCTAAGGATCAAGATTATGACTGTGTTTGCCATTTCTGGCAAAACAGAAATGTAAATGTTAAAAGAATAGAACAATTCAGTTATTATAATGGTTAAATTGCAGGGAGCGATTATTATATCGCTCCTTTTGTTTATACTGATAATGTGGTATAATTTCATATAAAGTATATAATTCTCACTTTGCGAGAGCGATTTATGGTTTTCGGGCTGTAATTTTTAGTAGTGCTATTGTAGAATTAAGGTGCATTGAACAGCTGTATCGTAAATGTAATTGAATTTTTGGAGGTTATTTTATGCCAAATAAATCAATAGGGCAGTTTATTGCTGCTCTGCGAAAAGCAAACGGATTAACACAAAAGGAATTAGCGGAAAAGCTGAATGTATCGGATAAAGCAATCAGCCGTTGGGAGCGTGATGAATGTGCACCAGATATTTCATTGATTCCCGTTATTGCAGAAATTTTTTCTGTTACCTGTGATGAGCTTCTCTGCGGAGAAAGAAAACCTGCAGAAACTATAAAGTCAGAGGATAACGATACCTATTTATCGCCAAAGGCTGAAAAACAGCAACAGAGAATTCTAAAATCTACTTTAGCTGAACTAAAAAACAGAAGCTGTATTGTTATTGCAATTTCTGTATTGGGTTTAATTGCTGCGGCTATATGCAATCTGGGCTTTGACAGAGCTTATTTAGGCTTCTTTATCGCGGTTTCCTTCTTTGTTGTATCAATGATCTGTCAGCTTATATTTGCAAATAAAGCATTTTTCGCTGTATCGGATGTTGAAATCGGAGCAGAAGAAATTAGCAGATTTAAAACGACTGCTACAAATATAACAGGCTTAATGATTTCATTTATCGTAGGTTTAACAGTATTCTGTCTGCCGTTGATTACCTTGCCTGATGATGCATATTTGGGCGTTGTAGGAACATCTTGGCTGGCTTACGGTGCTTTATTTGTTGTTCCGTTTATCATTGCAGTTTTGCTTGTTTACAATTTTGTAAATATGAAAATGGCGAAGCAATCCAATCAAATGGATGTATATAAAAAATTTAAGCATAACCTTATATTAAAGCTTGGTTCAATTATTGTATTGGCTGTTGCTTTGTTCATAACCAATGGTGTTTGTTTTGTAGTAACAGACGGCGGCAATCCACATAAATTTGCTGGTGGAAAAATTTATGATAAAGACAGCTTTGTTGCCCTTATGGAAACTGAGGATCCGGGCAATGGACCTTTCGTTATTGAAGACTATGCGGATGATGAAGATTATGAGGAAAATGAAGACGAAGAGAATCGCGAATTCATAACGGATGACGACAATAATGTTGTCTGTGAATTTGTAAATCGAAATCATTCTGTGGTTACCTATGAATATGAATTTGATTCAAAAGGAGAGCTGGTTTTCAAAGCGTTTACAGATGAGGATTTGGAAAACGGTCAATTTAATCTGAATCTGATTCAAACTGCTTTTGCAGTTGCCTATGC
>JAIDLO010000262.1 GCA_029050995.1 Eubacterium sp.
CTCTCATAGATAACAAAGCATAGATTCATTGCTACAGCAAAGATTATCAGCACTGATTTTGAGAAAACACCGTCATCAAAAAACGGAATTCCAAATACTTTTACACACAAAAGCTCTATAATAAAAACAGAAAAATTGAAAAGCAAAAGTTTTAACAGGAAAGGCAAAACTTTCACTTTAATTTTTTCGATTAGAGGCTTTACAATCGGGTAGTAACCAAAGAAAAGCGCATACATAAGTGCCGTTTCTTTATCGGCAACAAAAAGCATAGATAAAACAGAAACAGCAAGAAAAACATAGAATGCATAGCCCTTGCCAAAGGTTTTATTAATCATAAGAATAACAAGCCCAAGAAACATTGGAATCGCATAAGCAAAAACGCTAAACAGGCTTCCCGCAAACATCAGCGTAAGAGAAAGCGCCGCTGCCATTCCGCAAAACGCAACCTTAACAGATTTTTTCAAATATATCACCTTGTATACAGCTTTTCTATTATAAAAGCTTTTTATAGTTTTCCTGTATTCTCAACAGCTGCATTTCAAAATCATAACGATTTTTCTGCTTCATTGTTTCAAGAATAAGACCTGAGAAAAAGGCTTGTATTGCTGCTAAAGCTGTAAAGCCACAGACAATAAGTGTTGGGAAATTCGGAACAAGTCCTGTTTTCAAATACTCTATAAAAACAGGAATGAAAAATCCAAAAGAAAGAAGTGCAAGCAGAATTGCCAACAAGCCGAAGAAAAGCAAAGGTCTGTAATTCTTAAACAGCTTCAAAATGGTTTTGATAACCTTAAAACCGTCAACATAGGTATTCAGCTTTGATTCACTGCCGTCCGGGCGGTTTCTGTATTCTACAACAACATTATCAATCAGCATATTTTTGTCTATAGCGTGAATCGTCATTTCTGTTTCAATTTCAAAGCCCTCTGAAATAACGGCAAAGCTTTTTACAAACTGATAGCTGAAAGCCCTATAACCAGTCATAATATCTTTAATGTTGCTTTTAAACAAAAGATTTATAGATGCCCTTACTATGCTGTTTCCGAAATTATGAAACAAGCGCTTATTTTCTGTAAAATAGGTTGAAGACAGCCTGTCCCCTACAACCATATCAACGCTTTTATGCAGAACCATATCTATCATTTCAACGGCACAGTCTACACTATAGGTATCGTCTGCATCTACCATAATATAGCACTGTGCATCAATTTCTCGGAACATTCTTCTAACAACATTACCCTTGCCCTGCATATACTCTCTGCGGACAACAGCACCGGCATTTTCTGCAATTTCAGCAGAAGCATCTGTTGAATTATTGTCATACACATAAACGCGGCTGTTTTCGGGAAGAACGCTTAGAAAATCTTCAACAACCTTTTTTATTGTTTTCTCTTCATTATAGCAAGGGATTAAAACTGCAACCTTATCCATAATTCACTCCTAATTAGAATATCAAATAAACAAATTCTTTATTGCAAAAAATGCTTCTGTTGAATAATAATACAAATCACTTTGCGCAATTGCGATTAACAAATCCATTACCAATCCGCAGACACCGCAAACAAGCATAACAGTAATAAGCCTTTTACGCTTTGCACTATTCTCTGCACTATGGAAAAGCTGCAGAAAAACAAGCACTGCACAAAGGTAAAGAAGCCATGTAAAATCAGAGGTATACCTTCCTAAGATACCTGCCATTTGTGCATCTGCAACGGCAATAATTACAGCGAATAACACGCCGAGCAGTACAAACGATAAGAGCCCCTTATCCTTCAGCTGTTTTTTTACTTTTGCCGCAAAAGGCAGTATCAACAGGAATATATGCGTAAAGAACACACCGCCGTAGGTTGCTTCATAAATTGTTTTTCCGAAATAATCAGACTGCATAGGTGCACTTTTTATAAACGGAAATACAAGCGACAGATTCGGCAGCTGGAACAAATACATAAACAACGCATCCGGTATTCTGCCGAGATTCATTTTGCGAAGTGTCATATCATTTGTTGTTAAATTATAGTTTGCACCAAAATCAAAAGGCGAGCCAAAACGGATATAGTTATAATACATTACACCTGCCGCAACAATTATATAAGGAACTGCAATGCAGAATGCTTTAATATAATTCTGCTTTGTAAACAGCTTCTTTTCATTAAATAGTATTTTCCAAAAAATAGGAAAAATCAGAAACGAAGCGATCAGAAACTGCGGTCTGCACCCTGCTGTTAACGCCATACAAAGAGAGCCTATACTCAGCGATATCAACGCGCCGATATTGCGTGTTCCGCTTTCCTGCTCCTGCCGCCACTTTTCTGCGGAATCCAGCCAGAAAGCAAGTCCGAACAAGGTAAACATCAACGCCGAAGCAATCGGCAGAAAATAAAAGCTTGGATAGAACGCCATATGAAGCGTTCCGATACTGTTCGCAAAAATAACAGACAGGAAAACATACATTCCAAAGGAAGTATTGACAAAATATCGATTTATTATTTTCTTCATCAGATAAAAAGATGCTATAACGATTCCCGAACAACATAAAAATATAGCTGCGCTGTTTGAAAAATCATTGCCTGTTAAAGCAAAATACGGCAGATAAAATATCAATTCGGGAACGATTCCGAAATAAACATAGAATTTTCCCTGAAAATATGCAGTATCCCAAGCCTTATGGTTTACAGAGCCTGCTTCCTGTTCTCTAAGCTCTGTATCATAAGGGTTTTCCATTTTTTCAAGAATCTCCGCTCCGTCAATATCCAGATTAACTTTTCCATGCGAAATGGAATGGGCAAGCTGCTGATACTGCGCATGATGATACCAAGGCGGATCAACAAATGAAGCATTTGTTTTAGACATACCGTAAAGAACAGAAATGTTCAATATAATAATAACAGCAACAATTACCGTTTGCTTTAAAAACCGTTTTGAAGAAGCTTTTCCAAACTTATATGAATAGATTTCAGATGACGGTTTAAACAAATAAATCAGCAGAATAAACAACAGAACAAGTAAAAATCTGATTGCGGAAAACGAAAACGGAACCTTTGCATTGATAACTACATCATTGAGCTTTAATTCCGAATTCGTATCAGCATCAAAAACAATCCTTAATGATTTAACTTTGCCATAGCTGTGAATTCTTACATATTTACTTCTTTCGGAGCTTGAATAGGTTTCAAGCTTACCGAGCTTATAATAATTGGAATTGCCTTCATCAACAGCATAAATCTGCATATTGCATATATCCTCATATCCACGCTGATCTGAACACTCAGCATCAATATAAAAATATTTAATATCTTTATTTATACCTTTGATTTCAATAAATGAATTATTATAATCTTTTATAATATAGCTGCCGTTTTCTTCCGCAATTCCGCTTCCTGCTTCAAAAGAAACTTTTTCGGGATTGCTGCTGCAAGAAAAAAAGAACTTGCAATTAAACAAAACTGCTTCAACTGCAAGACTTAATATAATCATTAAAATAAAGGATTTGACAATTTTCTTCATAAATACTCCGTAGAAAATTAATAAAGCTTTTCGCCTGTTTCGATAGCCATAATCTGATCTACTCTTGTCTGATGTCTGCCGCCTTCAAATTCAGTATGAAGGAAAACATCAACAAGCTCAATTGCAAGACCTGCGCCGATTACCCTATCGCCAAGGCAAAGGCAGTTTGCATCATTATGTAATCTTGTATATTTTGCACTGAAATAATCAGAACATGCACAAGCACGAATACCTTTAACCTTATTTGCTGCCATAGACATACCGATTCCCGTGCCGCAGCAAAGAATTGCTTTATCACATTCTCCGTTTACAACACCGTCACAAGCCTTCTGTGCCGCAATGGCATAATCAAATCTTTCAGGTGTATAACAGCCGTAATCCTTATATTCGATTCCTTTTTCATCAAGATATTTTTTTATTTCCTCTTTAAGCGGAAATCCTGCGTGGTCTGATCCAAGTGCTATCATTTTAGTTCTCCTTTTTCAGCTTTAATTCTCTTTCTGCCTGGCTTAATCTTAAATAAACAGGCATAAGAGCTTCTGCTTTTATCGTTTTTTTATTTTCTGCTGCTTTCGCTACGCCAACGCCGTTCTGCCAGCGTTTATCCTCCGAAGCCAAAGCAGTATTTTCAAGATTCAGATTATTATAGCACAGCTCTGCGCCGTCCCCTGCTATAACAACATTTTCATATATTTTAAGTTCGTCCCTTAAATCGTCAATCGAAATTGCTCTGTCCGCACAAAGCCTTGTAATTTTACCATTCTCGGCTTTAAACAAAGCATTATAAAACTGCATTCTTCTTGCATCCATTACAGCGCAGATTACAGCGTTTTCATCAACAAAGTTATATGCAATCGCCTCAAGCGTTGAAACGCTGATACAAGGGATATTACAAGGAAATGCAAGCCCTTTAACAGTTGCAACACCTATTCTGACACCAGTGAATGAACCCGGTCCTGCTGTAACAGCGATTGCATCAAGCGCTTTATAATCTCTGCCGCCCATTGCACTTTCAATTAACGGAAGCAGGGTTTCACTATGGGTAAGCCCCTTATTTATGAATTCACTTTTTATAACTCTGCCGTCCTCGGTCAACGCAGCCGAGGCAGTTACGGCAGAAGAATCAACAGAAAGAAGAAGCATTACTCCATTTCACCTTTTTTACAAATTTTAAATTCTCTTTCCGTATCGGAAATTTTGGATATATCAACAATGACTGCATCATCTGGAAGCGCACCATAAATATTTTCGCTCCATTCAGCTGCAATATAGGCATCTGTTTCAAGATAATCAAAAAAACCTGTTGAATACAAATCATCCCAGCCGTCTATTCGATACATATCAAAATGATAAAGCGTTTTGCCATTGCCCTTATATTCATTGCAGATTGCGAAGGTTGGCGAGGAAACATCCGCATCAATCCCAAGCCCTTTTGCCAAGCCTGTTGTAAAAGCGGTTTTCCCTGCCCCAAGATCGCCGAGATAGCCGATTACAGTTCCAAGCGGCATATCCTTTGCTAATTTTTCAGCAAGGGCAACGGTTTCGCTATAGCTTTTTGTAATATATTTTTCCATAATCAGAAAAGACCGACTGTATTGCCGTTTTCATCAATATCAATCTTATAAGCGGCAGGCGCTTTTGAAAGACCCGGCATTGTCATAATAGAGCCTGTCTGGCAAACAAGGAAGCCAGCACCATTTGAAAGATTAACAGAGGAAACAGTTATTCTGAAATCGCTTGGCTTGCCGAGAAGCGTAGGATTATCGGAAAGGCTGTACTGCGTTTTTGCCATACAAACAGGCATTTTATCAGCACCGAGCGCAATGAATTCTTCAATACTCTTCTTTGCTTCTTTTGTATAATCAACACCGCTTGCGCCGTAAATCTCACGAGCGATTGTTTCAATTTTCTCATAAACAGACAGATCAAGGTCATAAAGGCAATGGAAATCATTTTCCTTCTCACACGCTTCAACAATCTTTTCAGCAAGCTCAATGCCGCCGTTTCCACCCTCTGCGAAGCATTTTGTTACAGCGAAATCAGCACCCTTTGCTTCACAATAATTCTTTACAAATTCGATTTCTTTATCCGTATCTGCATAGAAATGATTGATTGCAACAACAACAGGAACACCATACTTTTTAAGATTTTCTATATGCGCACCAAGGTTTACAGAGCCTTTTTCAAGTGCTTCCATATTCTCTCCGATAAGCTCTGTTTTCGGAACACCGCCGTTATATTTCATAGAACGAACAGTTGAAACAAGAACAATACAGCTTGGCTTCAGACCGGCAAAACGGCACTTGATATCAAGGAATTTTTCTGCACCCAAGTCTGAACCAAAGCCTGCTTCTGTTACACAGTAATCTGCAAGCTTCAAAGCCGTTTTTGTTGCTCTTACAGAATTACAGCCATGTGCAATATTTGCAAACGGACCGCCGTGCATAATAGCAGGTGTATTTTCCAAAGTCTGAACAAGATTCGGCTTAATAGCATCTTTTAAAAGAACGGTCATAGCGCCGTCTGCCTTAATATCTCTGCAATAAACAGGCTTATTATCATATGTATAAGCAACAAGAATATTGCCAAGTCTTCTTTTTAAATCAAACAAATCTTCGGAAAGGCAGAGAATTGCCATAACCTCTGATGCAACCGTAATAATAAAATGATCCTCTCTTGGGATACCATTGAGCTTTCCGCCGAGTGAGCATACGATATTACGAAGTGCACGATCGTTCATATCAAGACATCTTTTAACAAGCACTCTTCTCTGATCTATATTCAGCTCATTTCCCTGCTGGATATGATTATCAAGAATTGCACACATAAGATTGTTTGCACTTGTAATTGCATGCATATCTCCCGTAAAATGAAGATTAATATCCTCCATAGGAACAACCTGGCTGTAGCCGCCGCCTGCTGCACCGCCTTTAATTCCGAAAACAGGACCTAAGGAAGGCTCACGAAGCGCAATGATTGCGTTTTTACCGATTTTGGAAAGTGACTGACCTAAACCGATACTGACAGTTGTTTTGCCCTCTCCGGCAGGTGTTGGGTTTACAGCTGTTACAAGGATAAGCTTTCCGTCCTTATTATTCTTAACTCTATCTATAAGATTATCAGAAAGCTTTGCTTTATAATGGCCGTAAGGCTCTATTTCACTGTGCTCAATTCCGATAGATTTGGCAATCTCGGAAATAGGTTTCATTTCAGCCTGCTGAGCAATTTCAATATCACTTAACATAATTTTCCCCCACTATTCAGATATTTATTTATATATTATATATTATATATTAAATATTATAATAATTCAACAGTTAATACAGTATTAATATTGTTAATAATTTTCATCTTGAAAATAAATGAATAAGAGAATATAATATAAAACAGATTGATGATAAAGGAGGTAGAGTGTGAATCATACAAAAGAAAAAACATCACTTGGAGATTTCTTAAGCGGTCTTGATCCTATTACGATACTTATGGCTGTAATCAGCTCTGGTTTCGGATTTGTACTTGTTTACAGCTCTGTTTATGCAACGCTGAATCCCGATACCCTACTTACCTCTTCAATCAAGGTTATGATTGTTACCGTACTTACAACTATCGTCGGAATTATAGCAGCGCTTATTCTGTCTATGATTAATTACGAAATCATCAGCAAGCTATGGCCCTTGATAGCGGCAGGCTGCGTTTTATTGATGATTATTACATTTTTCTTCGGTACCGGTCCTGAGGACAGACCAGACGCAAGAAGCTGGCTTAAATTCGGAAGAATTACAATTCAGACCTCCGAGTTTCTGAAAATCGGATTTATCATTTCTTTTTCCTATCATCTTGATTTGGTTAAAGATAATATAAACAGAATCAAAAACATCATTCCGCTTGTAATTCACGGCTTAATCCCGATTGGATTGGTTGTTATGACCGGAGACGCAGGCTCAGCCTTAATATTCCTTTTTATGTTTATCGGAATGCTGTTTTTTGCAAAAATCAATCTCAGATACTTTGTTGCAGGCATATGCGCAATTATCGTTGCCTTTATGAGTGCATGGAAGCTTGACATTATAAACGGACTTCAGCGAACAAGAATTGAAGCGTTGTTTTTCCCCGAGCAATTTAAAGATGTTATGTATCAGCAGACCAACGGAAAAATAGCCCTTGGCAGCGGCGGGTTGTTTGGCCAGGGCTATTTGCAGGGAAAGCTGACACAAAGCGGTGCTGTTCCTGTTAACGAAAGTGATATGATTTTAACAGTTGCAGGCGAAGAATTCGGATACATCGGTGCAATGGCGGTAATCCTGCTGCTTGCAGTTCTGATGATACGCATTACGAGAATAGGTTTAAAATCAAGAGATAATGTTGGCTATTTAATGTGTACCGGCATTTCCGTTATGCTTTTTGCGCAGGTACTTGTTAATGTAGGAATGGAGCTTTCGCTTCTTCCCTGTATCGGTATCACGCTTCCGCTGTTCTCATCCGGCGGTTCATCAAGCTTAAGTATCTACATATTGCTTGGAATTGTTCTTTCGGTTTACCGATATAGTAAAGCACAAAAGGTTTCATTATTCTATAAATATTAAGACAAAAACCACCAGCTAAACTGGTGGTTTTTCTTTGTATGTACAAACAATTATAGCTCAATTTGGCTTGCATAATCCTCTAATTGTTTACGAATATGCTTTAATTCATTTTGTATTTTTGGGTCACCATTTTGAATTAAGACATCAATATTCTTTATTTGCCTCTTTATAAACGCTTTTTCACTATTTTCAAAATCATTCTCAAAAATAGAACTCTTATCACTTTTTTCGAAAACTCTGTATGTTCTTCCATTTATACAAAGCTCAATATCAGAGCATTTAACTGTAAAATAATTTTTATTACCATTAGAATCTTCCACTAATAAATGATATTCACACTCGTTTTCATTGATATACAATTCATCTACCAAACACCAAGCATTTTCCATTTCACAATCTTCAATAATTGTTGGGTTGTAAAACTTGAGCTGATATTTTGTAGATATTGAGTCATCATAAACAGAATCCAAAATCAACAAATCCTTTGTTTTGATAACTTGGATAATTATATTGTCATGAACAGAAAACTCGTTATACCACTTTGGCAAAAACTTTTTTTCATAGTTTAAATAATCCTGAACTTTTTTATCGTTTGAATTTCCAAACAGTACCTGTTCTTTTGTAAAAACTTTCATAAATATCAACTCCTTACATAAAAAATGTGGCACTAAATGATAGCGTGAATAATAAGGCTTGCATTTTTGTAGTTTGCAAAAACACAGGGAAAATATTCCCTGTGTTTTCAGTTCATATTAATTTTCTTTTGGTGTTACATTTACATTAACTGTATAATTACCAATTACCCAGCTTTCGGATTTGGAATTTACTATAATAGAAAGCCTACAGGTTTTTGTTTTTTCATCAATAGTATCCGTTCCGTCAAGAGGTGTAAGTGAGAAAGAAAGGCTTGATTTATCAATAGTATCAATAATATTTTTATTTGCGGCAATTTTTACCGAGTTTGTGGAAATGCCGGTAATTTCAACATTGAAATCATCAAGCTCCGGATGAATATCACGCTTATAGACCTCTAAATATTTTGTAGCGTAATCTTCGGGAACTGTAATCGTTACAGTAATCTTCTCTGTTCCGTCAAGAACTTTAATACCGCTGATCTTGCCTGTATCAAATTCAAATACATTTTCGCCTAAATTCAAATCTGCAAAGGATACATTGCCAAGATTGAGCGTTTCCATTTTCGCACTTTCAAGTGCACCAACCTGAACGGAATCTACAGAATAATCAATGTTAAGGAAATCAGGAGCGTTATCCGGACCCGAAACAAAGGACACAGACGGCTTCAGATTCTGCACCTTAAGAATCGGAATCGTTGCAACGAAGTTTTCGCCCTCCGGGATATCGAATGAAATATTATCAACTGTTTTTCCGTCTTTATCAACAGCCTTTGGCTTCAAATCAACACGCTGAGATTCTGTTAAACCGGTTTCAAGGGTTATATCGGCAATTACCTTATCCACATTTTCCATAGAGGTTCTTGGACCGCTTACAACAACTGTATTCGGATTTACAGCCACATCGCCGACAACATAGCCGTCAGCCGCAAAGCTATCATTGGTAAAATTAAGCGTTAAAGGCATTGTTTCCTTTTGCGCTACATCAAAATATCCCTGTGCAGAGGTTGGATACCAGCTATCAATTGAAAATTCTGCATCATCATCAACAGGAGAAACACGAATCGGAACAGACAAATAACCTGTTGAAGTTACATTGCTTGTCTGCAAAAAGGCATTAATACTTTCTTCATTAATATCCTTTGCAAGATATTTTTTACAGGAAATTTTAACATCAACGGTTAAATCTCGTTGTCCGTAATATTCAATTCCAAGCTGTTCTGCAAGTGTATCGCTGAAATCAATCTTTACAGGAACGGTTATTGTTTTCGTTGTATTCGGGCTGAGATTCATTGAGGTTGCAACCCAGATCACAATAGCGGCAATAATGGAACATGCTATAAGATATCTATCATTATAAACAAGCTTTCTGAATGAAAACTTACGCTTTTTCTTTGCTTCTGCCATTATTTCTTCTTCCTCCTTACAAGTCTTGCAAAAATCTTGTCTGATGATGAAGAGTCATTCGGAATAAAGGTATTCATCAGAATATCTCTTAAATCGCCGTCTGATATATTACTTGTAATAAAGCCGCCTCTTGCAACAGAGATTGCGCCTGTTTCTTCAGAAACAACAACTACAACTGCATCGCTTTCCTCTGAAAGCCCGATTGCAGCACGGTGGCGCGTTCCGTAAGAGGATTTAACATCCTTTTTCGTTAACGGCAGAATACAGCCTGCTGCGTGAATCTTGCCGTCTCTTATAACCATTGCCCCGTCATGAAGCGGTGTTTTTGGGAAGAAAATACTTTCAATCAGTGCGCGGGTCGGTTTTGCATTAATAACCGTTCCGCTGTCTATAACATCACCAAGAAGCGTCTGATTTTCAAAAACAATCAATGCACCTGTTTTATCATCACTCATATTGGAGCAGGCTTTTGTAACAGCCTCTATTCCCTCTTCAACGGCAGCAAGCCCTACTGCAACCTCAGGATGAATGATTGCCCTAAGGCTTCTTCGTGTTGTTCCCTTACCGATTGATTCAAGAATATTACGAAGCTCAGGCGCAAAGATAACTGCAATAATAAGTAAAATATTAGAGAATATGGATTCAAAGATATAGGTTGAGGATTCCATATGCAGAAGCGTTACAAAAAGATAAATCACAATAAGAAAAACGATTCCCTTAACAAGCTGCATTGCTCTGGTTTCTCTGATAATACGAACACAAATATATATAATGACCGCAACAAGAACGATATCAAAAAAATCAGAAATACGGAATGTTGAAAACACGCTTACTATTCTGTTTAAAAAATCTTTTATAGTATCAAATAACATAAGCAACATCCTTTTTATTGTCTATCAACCAACAAACTCTGACTTGCAAAGCGCAAGCCAGGTTCTCATTAATACTATTATTTTAACATATTAACTTATAATAATAAAGTCGAAATCACAATTTTTTTATGCAATTTAAAAATTTTTCACACATTCCGGCAGAGGTAAAAACAGACGGACAAAGGCGAACTGTTCCCCGATCTATCGTATTAAAGAATTCATGCGCTAACGGCGCACAGTGAAAACCTGCTCGAACAGCGATATTGCAGTCTGCAAGATATGAAGCTGTTTTTTCACTTGGATAATCCTTATAGTTAAATGAAATGATAGGAGCTGATTTGTTTTTTTCAGGCTTCGGGCAATAAAGCGTTACATTTTCATTTTTGGATAAGCCATTATAAAGATAATCCGTAAGCATTAATTCATGCTTATAGATAGTATCCATTCCCTTTGCATGTATAAAATCAATACCTGCCCCAAGCGAGATAATGCCGCTGTTATTCAGCGTTCCTGCCTCTAATCTATCCGGAAGATAATCGGGCTGGTTTGGATTTTTTGATTCACTGCCTGTACCGCCGTCAATAATTGTATCAAGAAAAACATCATTTTTAACCGCAAGAAATCCCGTGCCCATATTGCCGAAAAGGCATTTATGACCGGGAGCACAAAGTATATCAATATTACAATCCTCTGCATCAATTGGCATAACACCTGCCGCCTGAGCGGCATCCACAATAAATCTGATTCCATGCTTTTTTGCCATTTCGCCGATTTTCTTGAGCGGAAAGGCAACGCCAAACACATTGGATGCTGCCGTACACACAATAAGGCTTGTATTGGGCTTAATCAGCTTTTCAAAGTTTCGCACTGTTTCTTCCTCATCAAAGCTGAAATCGGCGATATCAAATGTTGCAATGCCGTTTTTCTGAAGATGATAAACAACTCTGTAAACAGCATTATGCTCAAGCGAGGAAATAATAATATGGTTACCTTTTTTTACACTGCCTTTTATTGCCATATTCAGCGCCATTGTGCAATTCAGGGTAAACGCAACATTCTGAGGTTCAAAATGAAACATATTGCCTATTTTTTCACGAACGGAATAGATTTTTTCTGCCGTTTTTACAGAAACGGAATACCCGCCCCTGCCGGAATTGAAGCTGTAATTTTTTAAGGAATTCATACTGCTTGACAAAACATTCGGGGGCTTCGGATAGCTTGTTGCCCCATTATCAAGATATATCAATGCCTTTCGTATCCTAATATTCGTATTGAATGATTTTTAAGAATTTCAATAACATTTTTATCGCCTCTGTCATCAACCTTAACAACATATCCGCATCCATCTCCGGGCTTCGGATTTTCGAGCCTTACAACAGAGGCTTTTATTCTATTTTTATTCAAAATACTTTTTGCACGCTGTGCATTTGTAATAGAACCTACCTTTATATATAAATACATAGTAAAAAACCTCACTTTCTACATACTATGTGAAAATGAGGTTTTCGTTTAATTAAAATTATTTTTCAATGTTCTTTTCTGCTTTTTTCTGAGCCTTAGCAGCCTTCTTTGCTTCAAGCTCTGCCTGTTCCTCGGCACGCTTTGCTGCAATTTCAGCTTCCTTTATGCGATCTGCTTCATCAGCTTTTGCCTTAGCTTCATCATAAAGTGCTTCAATTTCATCAAAATGCTTGAAGTTTTCCTGCTGTGTAAGGAGCTTTCTTGCATCTGTGTATGCCTTAGCAGCACGGTTGAATTCAGCAAATTCATCAACAATAACCTTTGACTTTTTGCGAATATCCTTGCGTTTTGCTTCAAGCTCTTTAATCTGTGCATTGCAGTTTGCAATAACAGAATGATCCTTTGCCTTGCGTGCAATTTCCTTTTCTGCAACAAGCTCTGCAACCTTAGCGTTATAATCGTCTTCTTCATCATAAAGCTTAAGAAGCGCATCCATATCAGGCTCAACAAATTCCTTAACATTGCCGAAATATTTATTATATGCCTTCTTGGAAGCAATCTGCTTTTTAGCAATTTCGATTGAGAACTTACGAAGCGCCTTTTCATCATCATTGCTCTTAGGCATTGCCTTCGCATTTGCAAGGTTTACTTTTAATTCATCCATTGAGGCATTTTTGATGCCCTCAAGTCCCTGCTCATAAATAGAGGTATTCACAAATACCTGATGCTGAACAGCAGCCGTTTCAAACTTATCAAGCTCAGCACAAACGAATTTGGAAATATCAATATTTTCATTGAATATCAAAGCTTCTTTGTAAGCTTTCTTAGCTGCCTTGCGTTCTTCCTTTGAAGCAGATTTATACATTGCTTTGCTTACTGCCTTAGGTTCAGAAGCTGCCATTTCTCTTGCTTCACGAACCATATCAATTGCTTCAACAAGCTGGCGATCGCCAAGAGCCTTATTGCCGAAATCTTCAAACATAGCTCTAACCTGAAGAACTTTGATAACGCCCTTCTGCTTTTTCTCGGAGAAATCATACCAGAAATACGGTACAACATTTAAGAGAGCACCAAACGCTGAAATCAAAATCAAAGCACTGAGGAGCGGATATAAAATATTCGTATCATAAAGAGCAGAATAAGCATTCGTATAGTTATCCTGTCCGCTTGCAAGCTGTTCTGAAAGAATAGTGCCGACTGTTTTACCATCGCCCATTACTCTGTTAAGAACATCAGGGTTCGAGGTAACCATAGCAGCCGTTTCCTTATTAATTCCGCCCTTTTCATAAATGAACGGAAGAACTGAAGAGGTTGCAAGACCGATTACAGTACCGATCGTTGTAACAGCAGAGAACATTCCGTCAATTCTTTCGCCTGTTCTGTACTGCTGATAATCACGGATATCTGCCTGAATAGCAGGATTAAGAATATGCGCAAAGGAACCCATAAATGCATTAAGATACATACAACCGAGAACAAGCCAGATAATTGCTTTTGGATCTGCCTTAATTGATGGAAGAAGCATCAAAATGAATATGATATTAAAGATATTTGTTACAACAAGAACAGCTTTTTTACCCCATTTACGAATGCAGAACGGCGCAAGAATCATGCCCCAGAGAGAAGCATTACCGTAAAGTGTTGTAACAAGACCGAATACATTACCGGAGCAAACACCGCCGTAGTTATATACCCAGTTAAGAATATTGCTGTAGGAGGATTCGAGGAAGCCAATCCAGCTTGCAAGAGAGATAATCCAGAAATACTTATTCTTAGCAACAGCTTTTAAAGCATCCACAAATTTAATCTGAACAACATGCGTTCTTGCCTGAACAATTCTTTCCTCTGTATTCTTATAAACAACAATGCAAAGAAGAATACCAAGAATCGTAAGAATAGGATAAACCAATCTGTAAACACGGATATCCGTTGTATTTGAATGGAAAACATTTGCAGCAATAAGCGGTGTAATCAGCTGAACAACAGTTGGACCGAAGGAATATACAACACTTTTAACAGATGCTACATCTGCACGCTCCTGTGTATTCGGAGACATAACATGGATTAAATTCTCATAAGCATCATAGAAGAAATAATAGAAGAAATGAAGAAAGAGGTTAAAAATCAAAATCAATGCACATTTTGCAATATATATCCTTGTTTCGCCGAAAAGTGTACCTGTTCCTAAAATAATTTCAAGCTTATCATACGGGAACCAAACCATCAGTATTGCAATGATTGCAGTAGGAATTCCCATATTTACAATATACGGACGATACTTACCTGCTTTACTTCGTGTATTATCAATAATATTCGCACGAATAGCCGTAAGCGGAATATTTGCAAGCACGGCAATAAGATAAAGTATGTACATATGTGTTGGGTCAACACCGAGTGTACTTGAAATAAGTGTATTGTTTGTTGAAAGAAGACAAGCCGTACCGATATTGATAAGTAAATATGCACCGATACCACCGCCGGAATAAGCGGCAATCTCCTTAAACGGAATATATCTGCCCTTCGGCGGATCATTCCAATAGTACTTAACCTGGTCTATAAAGGACAAGGCTTTTTGCTTCAATGCGTTTCCTGCCATTTTTTTACCCCTTTTCTTAATTTATAAAGCTATTATAATTTAACATATTTTTAATAATATAGCAACAGAAATTATACAATTTATATAAAAAAGACACAAAACAGATAGAAATCCATCCATTTTGTGCCGTTTTTATATTATTCTGTTTAAATCTTTCATCATATTCAGCGATGAAGAAAAGAACTTTTTATAGGCATTGCAGAAATTTGTATCCTGCCTGCTGCGCTTACATCCCCCGCCTCTGCACAAAGCAAAATAAGAACAGCCTTGACATTGTTCATCTATAGCAAAGCTTTCCTCAATAAAGCCCTTTGCCTTTTTACTTTTATGCATTTCCGAAAATGAGAAATGATTTATATTGCCAAGCTCCCATTCATCCGTACAGTAGAAATCACAAGGATAAACTGTTCCGTCCCCTTCAACAACAAACTGCGTTGAACAAAAGCCGTTCATACCGCATTGCTCTGCATAATTGCCCCGAAGAAGAAGCAAATAATTATCAAATGATCGAACAGACACACTGCCGCCCATTCTGTTGTCGTTATAATACAGCCTGAAAGCCTTTTCAAGAAAAGCTGAATAATCTTCATTATTCATATACAAATCCTTGTCAGAAGCCTCATCAAACGGTTTTAAACAATTAATATACTGAAAATTATAAATCTGATTCTTTTTCATAAATTTATAATTATCTCTAACGGAATTTGCAAGCTGCTTTGTAACAACAGACAACACATTAAACTGAACGCCGTATTTTTTCAGCATTTCAATTCCGTTAACAACATCCTCAAAGGAGGATGAACCATTGGGATAAACACGGTATTGATTCTGCGATTCATTGCCGTCAAGCGACACACCAATCAAAAAGTTGTTTTCTTTAAAGAAAACACACCATTCTTCATTCATCAGCGTTCCGTTTGTCTGCAGACAATATGTAATTTTTGATTTATAGGTATTATGCTTTTTAACAAGCTCTGTAAAAGACTTATAAAAATCAATACCCGAAAGCATAGGCTCGCCGCCCTGAAAGGTAAATATAATCTCCGTTCCCTTTGTATAGTCCACTGCAGATTTTATAATGCTTTCAGCAGTTTCAAGGTTCATAAAGCCTTTTGAATATTCCTCCCTTTCAGAAGAGAGAGAGGAATAAAAGCAATATTTACATTTAAGGTTACAAAGCGAAGAGGACGGCTTTAGCATAACTGAAATCGGCATTTCTTCCCCTTAAAAATTCATATTATTCCAGCCCCATTGGGTTGAGCCGTTATACTTAACATAAAGCTTATCCGCAGGAATAGAAAGCTCATCTTCAAAAATTTTGCAGACCTCTTTTGTCATATTCTCACACTGCTCATCAGTCGGCTGACCGAAAATGGAAATATCAACAAAAGCCATAGGCGTTTCCTCGCCCTTGAAATACATAGAGCATTTATCATCAAGGCTGATCATAAGCCAGCTTTCACTTTTATTAAAAACTTCTATTGCCTTACCAAGCTTTGCTTTTAAAGCAATTTCCTTTTCTTTTGAGATTTCAACATTTGTATTCGTATTAATAAACGGCATAATAAAACTCCTTTATTTATTTGATACAAATATTTTATTATAATTAATAAACTAAGTCAATAGAGCACTTGTAAATGCAAGCCTTTAATGTTAGAATAGGCAGTGAAGGAGATGACTTGATATGAATATATGGCACGATATATCCCCGAAAAGAATCAGAAAAGACAGGTTTTATGCTGTTATTGAAATTTCAAAGGGCGGAAAAAACAAATATGAGCTTGATAAGGAAACAGGTATGCTGAAGCTGGACAGAGTTTTGTTTACCTCAACCCACTACCCTGCGAACTACGGTTTTATTCCAAGAACTTATGCAAGCGACAAGGACCCGCTTGATGTGCTTGTGCTTTGCAGTGAGAAAATCCAGCCGATGACGATTGTTGAATGTATGCCGATCGGTGTTCTTATTATGGAGGACGGCGGCGATAAGGACGAAAAGATTATCGCTGTACCCGTAAACGATCCAAACTATAATTGCTATCATAATATCGATCAGCTTCCAAACCACAGATTTGAAGAAATCAAGCATTTCTTTGAGGTTTATAAAACACTTGAAAAAGACAAAAGCACCTCTGTTTTTGAATTTAAAAACAGAGACGCTGCCGAAGAATTAATCGAAATCTGCATTGAAGAATACATAAAGAATTTTCAGATGTAAAAGAGGTTTATACAAAGGAATATATTGATAGAAACACCAAAAAATAAAGGCTCGTTAAACGAGCCTTATTTTTTATGCATTTCGCATTGCTTTGATGATTGATGAAAGCTTTGGAGCAGCACCATAAAGAAGAATACCTGTACGATAGATTTTAGCTGAAACAAAGCCAACACCTATTACTGAGGCAACAAGTATTATGATTGAAATTACAATTTCATATAGCGGTACACTGCTCATTGTTATCCTTGTAAACATAACAATCGGAGATGTAAACGGAATATAGGAGCATATTTTCATTAAAATGCTATCCACATTGCCTCCTGCAAAAGAGAAAACATCAACCATAAATGCAATGATAAACAGGAAGGTTACAGGCATAACCGATGTGTTAATATCTTCAAGCTTTGACGCAGTTGAGCCGATTGCTCCATATAAGAATGCATAAAGGAAAAACCCGAGCAAGAAGAAAATAAGCATATAAAGCAGAATATGAGCAGGAATATTGAATATGGAAGCAACAAAATCAATATCGGATAAATAAGATTTATTGATATTATAGCAGGCAAATGCTGTTCCGAATATAGCTACAAGCTGAATAAGCCCTGCAAGGCAGGAAGAAACTACCTTTCCGAATATCATACTTGTTGGGTTTACGCTTGTTATAAGAAGCTCCATAGCACGAGAGCTTTTTTCCGAAGCAACATTCGTTGCAACCATTTGACCATAAATAAGAATGACCATGTAAAGTGCAAAAATCATAATATAAGCATAAAAGAAATTCTGCATCTGGTCTTTTCCAAGGGTAATAGAATCGTGACTAATCTGAAGATTCAAAATCTGATTTGCTTCATCAGCAGGAATCCCGTTTTGCACCATAGCCGACATCTGATAAGCTGATTTCAAAATTTCATCTGCAACAGCAGTATTAACATCATAAAGCGAAAGGTCATTTACATAATAAG
>JAIDLO010000263.1 GCA_029050995.1 Eubacterium sp.
ATAATAAGACTGTCTGACAAACTATAAAATAACAATTGAGGTAAATAAATGGAAAACTACAGAAGAAAAACGAAAATTATCTGTACAATCGGTCCTGCTTCCTGCAAAAATGAGGTGCTGAAAGAGCTTATGATTTCGGGTATGGATGTTGCTCGTTTCAATTTTTCTCATGGAGATTACGAAACCTTTGAAAAATGGTTTCATAATATTTGCGAGGTTCGTGAAGAACTTGACCTTCCTGTTGCTACTTTGCTTGATACAAAGGGACCTGAGGTTCGTCTCGGAACATTTGCGGCTCCGAACGGTGTTGAGGTTAAAGGCGGAGATACTTATATTCTTACAACGGATGAGGTTGACGGCGATGAAAACCGCTGCTCCGTTTCCTATAAAAATCTTCCGAACGAAATCAAAAAGGATACAAGAATTCTGATTAATGACGGGCTTGTTTCAATGGTTGTAACGGAAATTCATAATCATGATATTGTTTGTCGTGTTGAAGACGGCGGCATTCTTTCCAATCATAAAGGTGTTAATGTGCCGAATGTTTCGCTTGCTATGCCGTATCTTTCCGAAAAGGATATGCAGGATCTGAAATTCGGCTCAAAGCTTGGTTTTGATTTCATTGCCGCATCTTTCTGCAGAACGGAAGCGGATATTGCATATCTTCGTAATTTTTGCCATGCACTTGGCTGGAATGATGTTCGGATTATTGCTAAAATTGAAAACTATGAGGGCGTTGATCATATAGACGGAATCATTAAAGAGGCAGACGGAATTATGGTTGCTCGTGGCGATATGGGCGTTGAAATTCCGTTTGAGAAGATTCCTGCGCTTCAGAAAATGATTATTCATAAGGCGTTTGAAGCAGGCAAAATTGTTGTTACTGCTACGCAGATGCTTGAATCTATGGTAACTAATCCCCGCCCAACAAGAGCGGAAATAACGGATGTTGCAAACGCAATTTATGACGGCACATCTGCTATTATGCTTTCGGGCGAAACGGCTATGGGCGCGCACCCTGTTGAAGCTGTTAAAACAATGGCATCCATTGCAGAAACAACAGAGCAGGATATTAATTATGTTGAAGAATTCAATTTGAATATTCAAAGGCACGGCAAGAGAGATATTACCTCCGCTATTTCTCATGCAACCGTTACAACGGCGCACGACTTAAACGCAAAGGCAATTATAACGGTTACAAAAAGCGGAACAACGGCAAGGCAGATTTCAAAGTACAGACCAACCTGCCCGATTATTTCTGCAACAACAAGCTGTAAGGTCCGCAGACAGAATAATCTTTCCTGGGGTGTTATTCCCGTTATGTGCAATGAAAAGTCAAACACGGATGAATTGTTTGAGCACGCTGTTGATGTTGCTCTTGAAACAGGCATTATCAAAAAAGGCGATGTAGTTGTTATTACAGCAGGTATTCCGCTTGGACAGAGCGGTACAACAAATATGCTTAAAGCGCACGAGGTGTAAATTTATGAAAAAGTCAGCTAAGCTTGCAATCGGAATTATCATTTTACTTGCAGTTATCCTTGCAATTGTTTTCGGCTATAATGCGGTTATGAAGGATATTAACGGCACGGAAAATAAAAATGCAGAAGATTGTAATGTTTATTTAAAAAGCGCCGAGCAATATGATGTTGCGGCAGAATTAAAGAAAAACGGAATTGTTATTGATGATTCAATCTGGTCTTTATGGATGGATAAGCATTATCCCGATTTTGAATATATCAACGGCGAATATTATATGAATGCGGATATGAGCTATGAAGAAATTGCAAAGAAGCTCCAGAAACCTGATATCAGTCATCGTCCCGTAACAGTTGCAATCCCTGAGGGATATAATGTTTTCGATATTGCAAAAACGCTTGAAGAAAACGGCGTTTGTAAAAAAACAGATTTTTATCAGGCTGTTTCAACAACGGGAGATTATACCTATGGCTGGCTTGAGGATTTCCCGAAGGATACAAAAAATATCGGCTTTATTTTGGAGGGCTTCCTTTTCCCTGCTACCTATGATTGGGCAGAGAATATGACAGCGTTTGAGGTTGTTGATGATATGCTTCATGCGTTTGATTCAAGGCTCAACAGCGATATAATGGATTATTGCCAGAAAAATAATATGTCTTTATATGAATTCATAACGCTTTGCTCTATTGTTCAGGAAGAGTCTTTTACTATTGACAGTGCTGAAAACATTGCATCTGTTTTGATCAACAGACTCGATAACAGCTCTATGCTTCAATGTGATGTTACCTATTATTATGCGAAAAATCTGCTTGATTACGGCTTTTCCAAAGAGGTTTATGATTCTTATTACACCTATCGCTGCCCTGCGCTTCCGTCCGGTCCAATAACGAATTCGGGTACAGAGATTATGGATGCAGTGATCAATCATCCGGATACAGATTATCTTTTCTTCTTCTCGGATTTAAACAAAGAATTCCATTTTGCTTCAACAGGAGAGGAATTTGAAAGATTAAAACAGCAGTATCCATGGCAGTAATTGTTGATATAAAAAGTTAATAAAAGTGTAAAAAAGTCAAGGTGCGGTATAGCTGCACCTTGACTTTTTTATTGAGGTAAAATACTTTTCAACATTTTTGTGTTTTCTATTGACAAAATTGTTATTTTATGATTTAACAAAACTATAGCTATTATATAAAAACAGGAGATTGAAATGCCTAAGTCCAGAACAGACAGAGTATTTGAGCAATACTATGAGCAGTATATTGAATACATAAAAGGTTATTGCTATTACAAACTGAATGATTATCCTGATTATGCAGAGGATTGTGTTCAGGACACTTTCAGAGTATTGTTTGAAAAATTATCTGAAGATATTGAATTTGAATATATCAAAGCATTTTTGATT
>JAIDLO010000264.1 GCA_029050995.1 Eubacterium sp.
CACCAATAGAAACAACAACCTTTACTTATGCAAATACCGGATGGAAGGATCAGCTTGTTGCAGTAAATGATGTTGAATTAACTTATGACGAAATCGGCAATATTCTTAAACATAGGGGACGGTTCCTTGTGTTCATAAGACTAACATCAAAAAAAGAACTCTATGTGAAAGCATAGAGTTCCCTTTTTATTGGTTATCAAGGTTATTATTTACTGAGAAACAGTGGATACATTGTCATAACTAAAATTGCTCTTAAATATTTCATTGCTAAAATCTCCTTTTCAAATTCATTTTTCTTTACAAGAAGATTTAACAATATTTTGAAACAAAATTCTACAAACCTTGCTTTACATTATGTCAACCTGCGGTTTACGGGGCATTGATACATACAAAAAGGCTTCCCCTTGAGGGGAAGCTGTTGAGCATAGCGAAACTGATGAGGTGGATTGTATTGTTTAATAACACCTCATCCACCGCAAGCGGTCCCCCTTCCCCTCAAGGGGAAGGCTTAACTTAATAAGGTTGATCTATTCATCTTTCTTATGGCAAATTTCTGATGCGGCGCAGTTCTCACATCCACAGCCGCAGGAGGATTTACCTTTTTTCTTATCTTTAATCATTTTAACAATTATAGCAGCTAATATTCCGATAACGATTACTGCAATAATAATTGTTGAAAGGTTTGCAGTTAAAAAAGCGAGCATAATATCGTCTCCTTTTAATGATTTTTATTTGGTAACTGTTTCCTTCTTCTTAGCAGTTCTAACATATACTTTTAATGAATTATCCTCTTTATAAGGCTTAACAAGCATATAGATAATAAATGCGATTACAATTGCTGCACAGATTACACCTACAATGCTTCCGTTGCCTGCAAAGAGCATACCAAGCTGATATACAGAGAGTGCAATTGCATAAGCAAACACGCACTGATAGCCGATTGCAAACAAGGTCCATTTTGCACTGTTCATTTCTCTTCTGATTGCACCGATTGCTGCGAAGCAAGGCGCACAGAGGAGGTTAAAGATAAGGAATGAATAGCCTGCAAGTCTTGTCATACCCTCAAAATCAAGAACACCGAATACGCCAACAACCTCTTCTTTTGCAACAAGACCCATAACGGTTGCAACAGTTGCCTTGATTGTACCAAAGCCGATTGGCTTGAATATCCAGCATACTGCATTGCCTACAATACCGAGAATACTTGCTTCAAGCTCCATTTCGGGATCAAATGTAAATGCACCGTTTACAACACCGAAAACGGAGGTTGCCCAGATTACAACGGATGAAAGAAGAATGATTGTACCTGCCTTTTTGATAAAGGAAGAACCTCTTTCCCACATTGAGCGGAGAACATTGCCGACTGTCGGCAAATGATATGCAGGAAGCTCCATAACAAACGGAGCAGGATCGCCTGCGAACATTCTTGTTTTCTTGAGCATAATACCCGAAACTATGATTGCCGCAATACCAAGGAAATATGCACTCGGCGCAACCCACCAAGCTTTATTGAACAAAGCCGTTGCAATCATTGCAATGATTGGAAGCTTAGCACCGCAAGGGATAAATGTTGTTGTCATAATCGTCATTTTACGGTCACGGTCATTTTCAATCGTACGAGATGCCATAATACCCGGAACGCCGCAGCCTGTACCAATCAGCATTGGGATAAAGGACTTACCGCTTAAACCGAACTTACGGAAAATTCTGTCAAGCACAAAGGCGATACGCGCCATATAACCGCAGCTTTCAAGGAAAGCAAGCATAATGAAAAGTACAAGCATCTGCGGAACAAAGCCGAGAACTGCACCGACACCGCCTACAATACCGTCAACAAGAAGGCTTGAAAGCCATTCAGCACAATTGATTTTATCTAAGCCATTCTGAACAAGAACAGGAATACCCGGGCACCATACGCCGAAATCCTCTGTTGCAGGGGCTTCTTCTGCTTCAAGAGCAGTGTCAACAGCTTCCGAAATATCAAAGCCTGCTTCTGCAAGGGATTCGCCGTAAGCATCATAAGCCTCTTCAAATCCGCTGAAATCCTCTTCAGCGATTGCATCCTGAATATCATCAGCACCAATTACATCTGCTTTTACAGCGGCATCTACAGTTGCTGCAACATCCTCTGTCCATACATTTTCAATTGCGTATTCAGTCATCGCATCATCATAAGCACTTGAACCGATTCCAAGCGGATGGAAGCCGTCGCCGAACAAGCCGTCATTTGTCCAGTCTGTAACAAAGCCGCCGACTGTTGAAACGGAGATATAATAAACGAGGAACATTACAATTGCAAAAATAGGAAGAGCCGCAAAGCGGTTTGTAACAACCTTATCAATTTTATCAGACGGTGTTAATTTATGCTGATTTTTCTTTTTATAACAGCCTTTAATAATTGAAGCTATGTAAATATATCTTTCGTTTGTAATAATGCTTTCTGCGTCATCGTCAAGCTCATTTTCAGCAGCCTGAATATCTTTTTCAATATGATCAAGAACTGCCTTATCAAGATTAAGCTGAGAAAGCACTTTTTCATCTCTTTCAAAAATCTTGATTGCATACCAGCGCTGCTGTTCTTCAGGCATATCGTGAACAGTTACCTCTTCGATATGTGCAAGCGCATGCTCAACAGAGCCGCTGAAGCTATGCTGCGGAATTGTTTTTTCGCCGTTTGCAGCTTCAATAGCAGCCTCGGCAGCTTCAACAATACCTGTTCCCTTAAGTGCAGAAATCTCAACAACCTTACAGCCTACCCCTCTTGATAATTCGGCAATATTGATTTTATCGCCGTTTTTCTGAACGACATCTATCATATTAACAGCAACAACAACAGGAATACCAAGCTCTGTTAACTGCGTTGTTAAATAAAGGTTTCTTTCAAGGTTTGTTCCGTCTACTATATTAAGAATAGCATCAGGACGCTCGGAAATCAAATAATTTCTTGCAACAACCTCTTCCAAGGTATATGGAGAAAGCGAATAAATACCCGGTAAGTCTGTTATGACAACATCATTATGCTTTTTCAGCTTTCCTTCTTTTTTCTCAACGGTTACACCCGGCCAGTTTCCGACAAACTGGTTTGAACCTGTAAGGGCATTGAACAAGGTTGTTTTACCGCAGTTCGGGTTTCCCGCAAGGGCAATTTTAATACTCATATTCATAATTCCTTTCACTCTTTAATTGATTAGTTATAACTAACCCGCTATTCAATATATAGGGCAAAGTAACTTTGCCCCAAAATTAAATATTTTCTACCTCAATCATTTCTGCATCAGCTTTTCTTAAAGATAGTTCATAGCCGCGAACCGTGATTTCAACTGGATCGCCAAGCGGTGCTACCTTACGGATATGAACCTCAACACCTCTTGTTATTCCCATATCCATAATACGGCGCTTAACTGCACCCTCTCCGTTTAGCTTAACAACCTTAAAGGTTTCGCCAACCTTTGCTTCTTTTAAAGTTTTCATATGTATATCCTCCTACACCATGATTTTACTTGCCATTTCCCTGCTTATTGCAACTCGGGAATCTTTAACATTAACAATTAAGTTTCCGCCGATTGAGGAAACAATGCTTACTGTTCCGCCAACAACAAAGCCAAGATTTTCAAGATGCTGCTTTACTTCAGGCTTGCCGCCTATCTTTTTTATAATATTATCCTCGCCGGCATCTGCAAAAGTTAAAGGCATAACTAACACTCCTTAGTTTTGACTAACTTGAAGTTTTAAAAACACAGTTAGATTTCACTAACCAGGGTATATATTAGCAGAGACTAACTGCTTTGTCAATAGCAATTTAAAACTTTTTTCAAAAAAAATTGAAAAAGCGAATAAACTGTGCTATAT
>JAIDLO010000265.1 GCA_029050995.1 Eubacterium sp.
TCTCCTGAAAATTTTCGGCTTACACCTCAATTTTCAGAGCCTCGTGTTCAAGTCCCTTTTCAAAATATAAAAAATAACGAATATCCAAATGGATATTCGTTATTTTGGTGCGAGAGACGGGACTTGAACCCGTACGAGTCGCCCCACACGCCCCTCAAACGTGCGCGTCTGCCGATTCCGCCACTCTCGCGTCAACAGTTGGTAGTATAACAGATGAATCTGCAAATGTCAACACTTATTTTAAATTTTTTTGAAAACATCTAAAATTTCTTTTGGACTGTTTACAACATAGTTTGGACCACATTCCAACAGAGTTTCAACAGAGCGAAATCCCCATGTTACAGCTATACTTTTACAGCCAAGATTTTTTGCTGATTCAAGATCAACAGTACTGTCCCCAATCCAGATACATTCATCAGCAGACACATTAAGCTTCGTAAGAATTTTATTCGGCATAGCAGGATCAGGCTTTTTCGGCAAATCATCAGCTGCACCGACAATTACATCAAATACCTCTGCTCCGAAAAGCGCTTCAACCATACCCTTTGCCGCTGCATCCGGTTTATTGGTACAGACAGCAACTTTCGTTTCGCTGCTTTTAATTGCGTTTACAACATCGAGCATGCCGTCATAAACATATGCATTTTCCATTTTGATTGCATTATATTTGACTTTAAAAACAGAATACTGTTTCTCAAGCTCCTCAGGGCTTAATTTACCGCTAAATGCTCTGCTGACAAGGATTTTTGCACCATTACCAACAAATGCTTTATAATCGCTCTCAGTCCACCTTGGTTCAATACCGCTGTTTCTGAGCAGATAATCACAGGCACGCCCTAAATCAATTATTGTATTTACAAGCGTACCATCCAAATCAAATATTACACATTTTATTTTACTGTTCATACAAATCACTTAAATCTTCTATTTTTCTTTTCTTTATGGTAGATACAACCTTAAACACTGCAACAACAGCAACAATTCCGGCAAGAACTGCCGATTCAATATAAATTCTTCTGTTATTCAGTTCACTGTCTAAAGACAGATTTCCGCTTTTAACATTCGTCCATAAATCTGCCTGCAGTTCAAGAATATTCTGCGGTAAATTCTCAAAATACTGCCCTTCAGGCATTACCTTTGGATATACAGCGTCATTTCCAAAAAGAGAATGTTCTTCGTTATTCTTAACAGTTACATTCGGAGAAGCATAAAAAATGAATTCAGCATTTTCCAAAGCTACCTGCGGTTCATGCATAAAGTTGATAAATGCTTCCGCACCCTTTTTATTCTGAACACATTTCGGAATACAGAAGGCATCATAGAATATGTTTACGCCCTCTTCCGGAAAGCAATACGCAAGCTTATCATTGTTTCCGTTCATAAGAACATAATCGCCGGCATAATAGGTTGCAAAAGCATATTCGCCGCTTTCCATAAGATTAAATACTTCGTCCATAACATATACAGGGCTTACAGCATCCTTTTGTTCAGCCAAAAGTGCCGCAGAATCCGTCCAGTCACTTTCATCAACAGTATTTAAACTCTGACCAAGCATTGCCTGTGCAATGGCAAAAGCATCTCTTGAATTATTGAACATAAGGATTTTATCCTTATACTGCTCATCCCACAATACTTTCCAGCTTGTAGGCTTTTCTTTAACTAGCTCTGTATTATAAATCAAGGCTGTTGTGCCGATATTATAGCAGATAGAATATTTCTGTTCAGGATCAAAATAAAGGTTTTTATACTGCTCTTCAATATATTTGATATTCGGAACATTATTCCAATCTATCTCAACAAGCATATCTTCATCAACAAGCCTGCTTACCATATAATCACTCGGCACAATGACATCATAGGAAACGCCGCCGCCCGAAAGCTTGGAATACATATTTTCATTTGATTCATAATTTGTGTAATTAACCTTTGCACCGGTTAATCTTTCAAACTCGCTTACTACATTCATAGAGCCTTCAGAGCCGTCTGAAATGTATTCTCCCCAGTTATAAACATTAACCGATGTACCCTGCAAGCCAAGATTTTTGTAATACTCTATCTGCTCCCTTGTAAATGTGTCTTCATCAGCAAAAGCCAGCATATTAAATGAACAAACAAAAGTAAGGAAAGCAAGCAAAAAAACTGTTATTCTTTTCATTTTGCGTCACTCTTACCCTTTTTATCTGCTCTTGACTGGATGATATTCACGATTACAAGAAGAATGAATATAACAATAAATATGAGTGTAGACAAAGCATACATATCCGGCTTTACGCGCTTTTTCGTTAAAGAGAAAATGTAAATCGGCAAGGTCTGAAAGCTTGGTCCGTTTGTAAAATAGGAAATAATGAAATCATCAAGAGATAAGGTAAAGCTCATAACAAGCCCTGTAAATATTCCCGTCGCGATATCCGGAAATACTACCTTGAAGAATGCCTTGAAAGGCTTACAGCCAAGATCCAATGCCGCTTCAAATATATGCATATCAAACTGCTTGAGCTTCGGAAGAATGTTCAGAATAACATATGGCAATGAAAATGTTATATGCGCAATAAGCAAGGTTCCGAAACCAAGCACATTGGATTGATTAACAAGCATACCTGAAAAAGCAAAAAGAAGCATCATTGAAATACCCGTTACAATTTCAGGATTCATCATAGGAATATTGGTAACACCCATAATTGTTTTTTTATAAAGCTTGTTGCGTGAATTGAAAATACCGACAGCCGCAAGTGTTCCAAGCGCAGTAGAGCAC
>JAIDLO010000266.1 GCA_029050995.1 Eubacterium sp.
TTGATAAAAGGTCACAAATGATTGAGGATAATATCGGTCTTGTTCATTCCGTTGCCAAACGCTTCAAGGGCAGGGGGGTGGATTATGAGGATTTGTTCCAATCTGGCTGTATCGGTCTTATAAAAGCAGTGGATAACTTTGATGAATCAAAGGGCTTTCAGTTTTCAACCTATGCTGTTCCTGTTATTATGGGCGAAATAAAGCGCGTGTTTCGGGACGGCGGCGCAATCAAGGTGGGCAGAACGCTGAAAGAAAAATCAATGAAAGCACAGTTTTTCAGAGATAAATTTCAGAAAAGAGAACTTCGTGAGCCTACTGTATCGGAGCTTGCTGAAATGCTCGGCTGTGATGTAAATGAAACCGCAGAAATTCTCAATGTTATCAATCCTATGCTGTCTATAAACCAGTTCGGCGAAGACGGTAGTGCAGATTTTGATATTCCTGTTGATGATAGTGAAAATCTTTTTGACCGCCTTTCCTTAAATCAGATTATAGATACATTGGATCATGACGAAAAACGCCTGATAGACTGCAGATACTATAAGGGGCAAACCCAGACAGTAACTGCAAATACAATGGGCATTTCCCAAGTGCAGGTATCCCGAAAAGAAAAAGCCGTTCTACGAAAGCTTCGTGAACGGCTGGATTGTTGACAATACTGCAATAAAAAGACGGACATTATGATGTCCGTCTTTTATGTTATAAATTATTCAAATCATAAGGTGTTTGCTGGTATACGAAATAGTTAAGCCAGTTTGTATAAATCAGATTACCTGCACTTTTCCAAATCATATTCGGAACAAGGTTGATATCATCATTCGGGAAATAATTTTTAGGCTTGTCTATCGGTAAGCCTTTATTCAGATCTCTGAAATATTCTTTGGCAAGTGTATCTCTGTCGTATTCACTGTGACCTGTTATAAATATATTTCTGCATTTCATATCAGATATAATATGAATGCCCGATTCGTCACTGTATGAAATAATCTGCAAATCCTTAACTTTTGCAATATCATTCGTGCTTAAATCCCATTCTCTTGAGTGCGGAACATAGAAAACATCATCAAGCCCTCTCATAAGCGGATGCATAATATCAAGGCTTCTGTGCGGGAACACACCAAACTGCTTTTTCTCAAGTGAAACAGGATGAATACCATAATGATAATATAAGCCTGCAAAAGCACCCCAACAGATGTGCATTGTTGAATAAACATTTGTTTTCGTCCATTCAAATATCTCTTTTAATTCTTCCCAGAAATCAACCTCTTCATATTTGAAGTTTTCAAGCGGAGCACCTGTGATAATCATTCCGTCATATTTGTTATGCTTAATTTCTTCAAATGTTTTGTAGAATTTAAGCATATGTGCTTCTGATGTATTTTTCGATTTGTGCGTAGCAACCTGAAGAAGCTCAATGTTAATCTGAAGCGGGGAGTTTGATAAAAGTCTTAAAAGCTGCGTTTCCGTTTCAATTTTTGTTGGCATTAAATTCAGTATTATAATATTAAGAGGTCTGATATCCTGCATATCAGCTCTTTTGTTGCTCATTACAAATACATTCTCAAGCTCAAGACTTTGCTTTGCAGGTAATTCATCATCAATTCTGATAGGCATGTTTCTTCCTCCTAAATATAATGTATATAATATATTATATATAAAACAATAAATATTTCAATATATAACTGCAAATTTACAGCTTAATGATTATATCAAATAAAAATAATAAATGCAACCGATAATTTTTAGTGAAAAAGACGAATTGCAGTAAAAATTAAATTTTTATGAAATAATCTGTTGACAAATAGTTTTGGATTTGGTATTATTTACAAGCACTTGAGCGAAGGAAACTTTGCTGAGTGGGAACTTAAAAGTCAAAAAAACTTGAAAAAGGGTATTGACAAATTGTTTAAGTTCTGTTAAGATAGTAAAGCACTTTGCGAGAGGGACTGAAAGGGAGCTCGAGTGGAAGTGTAAAGGACCTTGAAAATTAAACAACGACGAAAGTAAGGAACCCGATAAGATTCAAAAGAGTTTTATCTGTACTCGTAT
>JAIDLO010000267.1 GCA_029050995.1 Eubacterium sp.
AACGGAAGCTATGTACCCTGCCGAGCTTTCGGGCGGAATGCGCCAGCGTGCTGCCTTGCTTCGCACATATCTTGCATCAAATGGTGTTGCCCTGCTTGATGAGCCGTTCAGTGCGCTTGACACAATCACAAAATCGCAGATGCACAAATGGTATCTTGCCGTTATGGAAAAGATTGATTTATCAACCATTTTTATAACCCACGATATTGACGAAGCAATTCTGCTTTCAAACAGAATACTTATTTTATCCGGCACTCCAGGGAAAATAACCCACGAAATTGTAATTGATGAAAAGCACCCAAGAAATGATGATTTCAACCTAACCCCTAAGTTTCTTGATTACAAAAAGAAAGTAATCGAAGCGCTTGGAACGATATAATTTACATATATATCGTTATTATTCACATTGTAAGCATTCAATTTATATGATAAAATATCCCTGCATTGTTTAGGCAACGCAGGGATATTAATATATTAAGATAGGAATATATGCTTATGAAAAAAGTATTTGTTGTATCGAAAACACATCTTGATTTAGGCTTTACCGATTATGCCGAAAACATCAGGCAGAAATATATCAACACCTTTATTCCAAGCGCAATAGACCTTGCAAAGCAGGTTAACACAGATCAAAAGAAATGCTTTGTCTGGACAACAGGCTCCTGGATTTTAAAGGAAGCACTTGAAAACGGAACAGAGCAGCAAAAGGCAGAGCTTACAGAAGCAATTCAAAACGGAAATATCGTTCCGCACGCAATGCCGTTTACAACGCACACAGAGCTTCTTGATGTGGACACACTTGAATATGGCTTATCTATCGTCAATCAGCTTGATGCGCTTCGCGGAAGAAAAACAATTGCTGCGAAGATGACAGATGTGCCGGGGCATACAAAAGGGCTTGTTAAAATTCTTGCCAAGCACGGAATTAAGTTTTTACATATCGGCGTTAACGGCGCTTCAGCCGTGCCTGAAATCCCCGAATGCTTCTTATGGAAAAACGGCGATGCCGAAATCGTTGTTGTTTATTCAAAGGCATACGGCGGTGCTTTTAAGAGTGATTTGATAGACGAGGTACTTTATTTCGACCATACATTGGATAATCACGGCGCTCCCTCCCCTGAAAAAGCAATCGCAAAGCTTGAAAAAATTCAAAGTGAATTTCCCAATTACGAGATTGAGGCAGCTTCAATGGATGATTTTGCCGAGGCGATATGGCAGGTTCGTAATCAGCTTCCTGTTGTCGAAAATGAAATCGGTGACAGCTGGATTCACGGCAGTGCGGCAGACCCTTATAAATCAGCTTCTTTTCGTGCGCTTATGGCATTAAAGCATAAATGGCTTGCAGACGGCAGTATGAAAAAAGACAGCAAGGAGTATATCGACTTTACTGATGCCCTGCTCTGTATCAGCGAGCATACCTGCGGTATGGATAATAAAATGTACTTTGCCGATTATGAAAATTATCTTAAAGCCGATTTCCAAAAGGCAAGAGAAAAGGACAAGGTTGTTATCAAACATCCTTTCCGTGATTTTCCGCAGAACCTGCTTACAATCATCAGCCGTAAGCACGGCACATACAAACAAGGCTCTTACAAAACAATTGAGAAAAGCTGGGCTGAACAGAGGGAATATATCGCAAAGGCTGTATCAAATCTGAGTGAAGCACATAAGGCTGAAGCAAACGCTGTTTTAGCTTCTCTTATTCCCGAGAAAATTCAGAACTTTCCAAACGGAAAAGAAGATTTTGAAACCGTTACCTGCGGAAAATGGAACCTTGAACTTAACAAACTCGGCGGTATAGGCAGGCTTACATATGACGGCGATGAGGTCATTAAAGAAAACGACAGTGCCATTCTTGAATATCATTCCTATTCGGAAAAGGACTATGATTTCTGGCTTCAGAATTATTCAAGAGATCTTCATTTAACAAGAAAGTGGGCAATCGGCGACTTTGCAAGGCCGCTTCTTATATATGTTAAAGGCAAATATCCCGTCGGCAGATTTCAATACAAAACAGTTAAAGCTGTTCTTGATAACAGCAATGAAAAAAATCCGAAGATTTATGTAAATCTGAAATGCGAGGAAAGGCTTTGCAATGAGCTTGGTGCTCCAAGAGATATGCAGATTATTTACAGCCTTACGGACAACGGACTTGAGATAGATTTATCCTGGTTTGGCAAGGATGCAAACAGACTGACCGAAGCTATCTATATGCACCTTATCCCTGCAAACGGAAAATTTAGTCTGCATAAGCTCGGCGATATCGTTGATCCGTATTCCGTAATTTCAAAGGGCGGAAGAAACCTGCACGCTGTATCATCCGCATTGCTTGAAACAAGCAAAAACAGCTACAAATTCATCAATTATGATAATCCTCTTCTCTCGCCGGGCAAAGGCAAAATTCTTGAATACGACAACAAAATTGAGGATATCGAAAAGGACGGCTTTTCCTATGTTCTTTACGATAATGTTTGGGGAACAAACTTTCCGCTTTGGTATGAAAACAACGCAAAGTTTAAATTTTCGATTGAATTGAATAAATAACAAAAAACAGGGCGGAAATAAATTCCGCCCGTTTTTTTATTGAATCTTATTTTGTAAAGAAGGTTAAGAATGCTTTATATGCCATATAAACATCAATCTTACTAACCATTTCATATGGTGCATGCATGGAAAGAACAGGTACGCCGACATCAATTGTGTCTATATCAAGGTTTGCAACATACATAGCAACTGTTCCGCCGCCGCCGGCATCTACCTTACCGAGCTCGCCGCTCTGCCATAAAACATCATTTGTATCAAGAAGCGTTTTAACCCAGCTGACAAATTCTGCACTTGCATCACTTGTGCCGCTCTTACCTCTTGCGCCTGTATATTTTGTTACGCACACACCACCGTTGATCATGCTTGTGTTGTTCTTTTCAAAAACAGAAGACCATGTTGGGTCAAATGCAGCATTAACATCAGCGGAAAGGCATTTGCTGTTTCGCATAACATCTCTACCTGCAAAGCCCTCAAGGCGTGCAAGATCCTCAATAAAGTATTTCATATAGCTTGAATTCAGACCTGTGTTGCCGTCACTGCCGATTTCTTCTTTATCGGTAAGAACAGTAATAGCTGTGTACTCAGGTGCTTCTTCAATATCAAGAATTGCCTCAAATGCAGGATAAGAGCAAACTCTGTCGTCATGACCATAACCGCCGATCAGGCTTCTGTCAAAGCCGATATCATCAACCGTAAATGCAGGAACAAGCTCTAATTCTGCTGAAAGGAAATCTCTTTCAACAATGCCGTATTTCTCGTTCAGAAGCTTTAAAATGTTGAGCTTAACTCTTTCGCTTTCAGCATCATCCTTGAATGGACGGGAGCCGATAACAACATTGAGCTCTTCGCCCTTAACAAGCTCGTTTGCCTTTCTTGTATACTGCTCATTTGCAAGATGCGGAAGAATATCGGTAATGCAGAACTTAGGCTCGCCTGCTTTTTCGCCAAGCTTAATGTCAATATAAGTTCCGTCATTTTTGCAGATTCTACCGTGAAGAGAAAGCGGAATAGCAACCCACTGATACTTCTTAACGCCGCCGTAGTAATGCGTTTTGAAGTAAGCAAGAGAGTTATCCTCGTAAACAGGATTCTGCTTTAAATCAATTCTTGGGGAATCAATGTGTGCAGCAGAAATACGAACGCCCTCGTTGATTGGCTTTTTGCCTTTAACGCAAAGCATGATTGCCTTGTTTCTGTTTAAAACATAAACCTTTTCGCCTGCCTTAAGCGGTTTACCGAATGGATCAAAAGGCTTGAAGCCAGCTTGTTCAGCAGTTGAAACTGCCCATTCTGCAACCTCACGCTCTGTTTTACAGTTGAAAAGAAATTCTTTGTAGCCCTCGCAGAAATCGTCTGCTGCCTTAACGATTTCTTCGCTTAATGCGTCAACGCCGTTTTCTTTTTTGTAAAAAAGCTCTTTCTTAAGCTCTTTTGCTGTTTTTTCGCTCATAGTATGTCCTCCATTATAGAATTAATTTGAATTTTTATATCTCTGCCGTCATTGATAACGGTAAAATCTGAATTTGCCTTGTAGAATTCTTCGCTCTTTTGTGCGTTCATTCTGGCTTCTGCTTGCTCGGCTGTAATGCCGTCACGCGCCATAATACGCTTTTTGCGGAGTTCTGCAGGGGCAAGAACGGCTATTGTTTTATAGCATTGTTCGTTTCCTTTACATTCAAAAAGCAAGGGTGCATCAAGTACACTTGGAAAAACTGCATCTTTTCTGCACAATTCAAGAATTGCAGGGTGCGTTATTGCATTAAGCTTTTCCGTGTTTTCCTCAGAAGAAAAGGCTCTGTCTGCAAGAAGCCGCCTGTTTAAAATGCCGTTTTCAATTATATCATTGCCAAAATGTTCTGCTAATATTGAAAGATACGGCGAATTTTTTTCGGTAATCTTTCTTGCGTAAATATCTGTGTCAAGAATATTGAAGCCGAGTTCTGCAAGATAACTTCCGACATAGCCTTTGCCTGCACCTGTCTGCCCTGTAAGTCCGATTGTAAACGGCTTTTCAAGGTCAATTATACAGAAAGCGGCGGCTCTGATCAGCCTGTTGTAAACCGCCATTCCAACGCCGTCCTTATGCGGAATTCGAGCATAAACCTTTTCAGCGCCCATTTCATCAAGCTTTCTTAATGCATCAAACAATTCCTTTGCCTGCGAAATATCATCATTTTCTTTTCCGAATGTAACCTTCGGGATTTTTATATCATCATCTTCAAAGCAAAGTGCAAACGCATCTTTTTTTGAATTCACGAATTTTTCGTATTTTTCCTTTGAAGCATTAACAAGCATAACTCTTGCTTTTGGAGCATAATGCTTGTATTTCATACCGGGGGAAGCGGCAACCTCATCATTTTTCATACCCTCAAGAACGGCTGAAGCAATCTCAACAGTTCCGATTACCTCTTCCAGCATTTCTTTCGTTACTGCACCGGGTCTAAGAATAGTCGGCACCTCTGTTGCAAGCGTTATAACGGTTGATTCAACGCCGAATTCGCAGTTCTCGCCGTTGATGATTGCATCAATTTTTCCGCTCATATCGTCAATAACATGCTTCGCCCTTGTCGGGCTGGGCAGGCCGCTTGTGTTTGCGCTTGGTGCGGCAATCGGTGTGCCTGCGGCTTTTATTAACGCTCTTGCCGTTTCATTTTGCGGCATACGGATTGCTACAGTGTTCAGTCCGCCGCTTACTGTATTTCCGATTTTATCACTTTTTGGCAGTATAATGGTTAACGGCGCAGGAAAAAACCTGTCTATAATCGCCTGTGCTTTCGGCGTAACCGCCTGAACAAGAGGGATGATGTCATCCTTTTCTGCTATGTGCACAATCAAAGGATTGTCGCTCGGTCTGCCTTTTGCAAGGTATATGTTTTTAACGGCTTCGTCATTTAATGCGTCCGCACCTAATCCGTAAACTGTTTCAGTAGGAAATGCAACAAGCCCGCCGTCACGCAAAATCTTACCTGCAAGGGCAATGTCATATTCACTTGTAGATAAAATTTTTGTTTCCATATCAATAAAACCTTTTCACGCTTATTCTATTATTCCTCGCTTGCTTTCAGCTTTTCGGCTGTATCGGCTGTGATAAGGGCATCAATAAGCTCATCAAGGTAGCCATTGAGAATATTATATATTTTATAAAGCGTAAGCCCGATTCTCTGGT
>JAIDLO010000268.1 GCA_029050995.1 Eubacterium sp.
GATTTATATGATATTGACGCGGCTATCGTAACGGGCGGCGGCGTTAATGTTAAAGAGATAAATCCTAAAACCATGCAGTCGAAAATTGTTGAAAATCTTTATTTCGCAGGAGAGGTTATTGATGTTGATGCCTATACCGGCGGCTTCAATCTCCAGATTGCGTTTTCAACAGGTGTCCTCTGCGGTCAAAGTATGTAAGAGAGGTAGAAAAAATGATTAATGTTGCAATAGACGGACCTGCAGGTGCAGGCAAAAGCACAATAGCAAAAGCTGCTGCAAAAAAGCTTGGCTTTATTTATGTTGATACAGGTGCTTTGTATAGGGCAATCGCCCTTAATGCGGTCAGAAATGAGGCATTAAGTGATGATAATAAACTTGTTGAAATGCTTAAAACGACGGATGTAAGCCTTGATTTTGATGAAAACGGAACACAGTGCGTTATTCTGAATGGCGAGGATGTTTCCTCACTTATCCGCACACCTGAAATCTCAATGGGTGCTTCAAAGGTTTCAAGCGTTCCTGCTGTTCGTGCATTTCTTCTTGATTTGCAGAGAAATATTGCAAAGAATAATAATGTGATTATGGACGGCAGAGATATCGGCTCTGTTGTTCTTCCGAATGCTGATGTTAAGATTTTCCTTTTTGCTTCTCCGGAATGCAGAGCGGAAAGAAGATATAAAGAGCTTATCGAAAAAGGCGAAAGCGTTACTTATGAAGAAGTTCTGGCAGATGTTAATCAAAGAGATTATCAGGACAGCCACCGCGAAATTGCCCCGATGAAGCCGTGTGAGGATTCCGTTATGGCTGATACAACAGGCAATACGCTTGAGCAAAGTATTGAAATGATTGTGAATATTATAAAAGGAGAATAACGATGAAAGATTTTGATTATTCAGTTGTTAAGCATTATAAATTTTATGGCTTTGTAAAAAAGGTATTCGGTCCGATTTTCAAGAAAGTATATAAATTGAAATTTAAAGGGCTTGAAAATGTACCAACAGATCCGAATCAGAAATACATAGTTGCTGTTAACCATACCTGTGCGTTTGATCCTGTTTTCGTATCTATTCCGAAAAATGTTCCTCCGCTTCATTTTATGGCGAAGATAGAGCTCTTCAAAAATCCGATTGCCGGCTGGGTAATCAAGCATTTATATGGTTTCCCTGTAAGAAGAGGAAAGGGCGATAATTCAGCTATTGAATACGGCGAAAAGATTATTGAAGAGGGCCATGTTATGGCAATCTGCCCTGAGGGCAAAAGAATTAAGGATAAGGACGGCGTGCCGCAGAAAGCAAAATCCGGTGTAGCTGTAATTGCAAAGGCAACAAATGCTTCTGTTCTTCCTGTTGCAGTTTGCTGCAATGGTGCGATAAAAGCAGGCAAGCAGGTAACGATTTCCTACGGCAAGCTGATAAGTCTTTCAGATATGGGGCTTGATAAAGAGGAGCTTGCACCAAGCGATATCAAGAAGGCAGCAAATATGGTAATGGATAATATTCTTGCGCTCTGGGAGGCAGAAAGAAATGCAGATTAAGCTCGCTGAAACAGCAGGCTTCTGCTTCGGTGTAGACCGTGCAGTAAATCTTGTTTATGAGCTTGTTCAGAACGGCGAAAAGGTGTGTACACTCGGGCCTATTATTCATAATCAGCAGCTGGTTGATGATTTGTCGGCAAAGGGTGTTAAAACAATTTCTTCTCCTGCTGAATGTGAGGAGGGCTATAAACTTGTAGTCCGCACGCACGGGGTTGAAAAATCTGTTATAGAGGATATAGAAAACAGAAATATATCGTATGTTAATGCAACCTGCCCGTTTGTTCTGAAAATTCATAAAATTGTTGAAAAGCAGAATGATAATACCATAACGCTTATTGCGGGGGATGTAAATCATCCCGAGGTTAAGGGCATCCGTTCCTTCTGTAAGGGCAAAAGCTTTGTATTCAAAAATGAAGAAGAGCTGCAAAATATCATTGCTTCTGAGCATTTTTCTGCCGATAATGATATAATTTGCGTTTCACAAACCACTTTCAGCCTTGAAGAATGGAAAAAATGTAAAAAAAAATTAAAAAAGGTATATACAAATTGTGAAATATTTGATACAATATGTAGTGCAACATCCGATAGACAAGAGGAAGCGTGCTCTTTATCAAAAGAATGTGACGCTGTAATTGTAGTCGGAGGTCGCCATTCATCCAATACATGCAAGCTTAGAGATGTATGTTCAGAAAATACACCAACTTTTTTAATAGAAACAGCAAGTGAACTTTCGGGCATAGATTTATCAAGTTACAAAGTAATTGGAGTTACTGCCGGGGCTTCGACACCCTCGGTAATTATCAAGGAGGTACTCAAATCCATGTCCGAAGAAATTAAAGAAAAGGAAGTTGAAGCAGCTGAAACAGTTGCTGAGACAGCAGAAATCGCTGATAATGCCGAAAAGGCTGCTGTCGATCCATCTGCTGATGGAGAGGCAACCTTCGCAGAAATGCTCGAAGAATCATTCAGTGACGATGACACAAGTAAAGTAGTTAAGGGAATTGTTGTAAACATTACCCCAACAGAGGTATTTGTTGATGTTCCCGGAAGAAAGCAGACAGGCGTTATTGCTGCAGAAGACCTTTCAGCAGAACCATTTGATAAATGCGAAGATGTTGTTTCTGTTGGCGATGAGCTTGATCTTATCATTATGAAAACGGATGATCAGGACGGCGTGCTTAAGCTTTCTAAAAAATTAACAGACGCTTTCAAAGGCTGGGACGAAATCGTTGCAGCAAGCGAAGCAGAAGAAATTCTTGAAGGCCCTGTAACCGCTGTTATTCGCGGTGGTGTTCTTGTAACAGTAAAGGGTACTCGCGTATTCGTTCCTGCTTCATTAACAGGTATTCCTCGTAATCAGGAGCTCGATGTTCTTAAAGGCTCAACAGTTCGCTTCAAGATTATTGATGTAAACAATGCAAGAAGAAGAGCAGTAGGCTCAATCAAGGCTGTTGTTGTTGAAGAGAAAAAGGCTGCTGAGGAAGCTGCTTGGGCTAAGCTTGAAGAGGGCCAGGTATTAACAGGTACTGTTAAATCTCTTACAAGCTATGGTGCATTCGTAGATATCGGCGGTGTAGACGGTATGATTCATATCAGCGAGCTTTCATGGACTCGTATTAAGCATCCGTCAGAAGTTGTTAAAGTTGGTGATCAGGTTGAGGTTACCATTAAAGCTTTAGATGCTGAAAATAAAAAGATTTCTCTTGGCTTCAAGAAAATCGAAGATAATCCTTGGGAGATTCTCAAGAGAGATTATCCTGTTGGCTCTGATGTTGAGGCTAAAATCGTTGGCCTTGCAGCATTCGGTGCTTTCGCAAATGTAATTCCTGGTATTGACGGTCTTATCCATATCAGCCAGATCAGCTGGGATAGAATCAAAACGCCTGCTGATGTTCTTAATGTTGGCGATACTGTTAAGGTTAGAATTACAGAGGTTGATTTCGATAAGAAACGCGTAAGCCTTTCAATGAAAGAGCTTATCGAAAAGCCTGAAGAAGTAATCGAAGCTCTTGCTGATGATGCAGAACCTGTTGAAGAGGAAGCAGCAGAAGAAGAGTAATTAATAAAAAATGAAACGCTATGGATTTTCCATAGCGTTTTTCTTTTGCGTATTCAATTTTAAAGCAGTGCATTTATAAGCGTATTATAAATCTTTGCAGGGTCTGTTAAGAAATTGTCCTTTATCATTTCCGCTTCTTCAACAGACGGAACATTGAGCCGAATAACCATAAAATCCTCGTTGTTATCCGAAAGATGAAGCGTTATATCATATCCGCTTTTTGCTTCTTCAATTTCAACCTTGTTTTCCTTTGCATAAATTTCCTTAGCCGCTATTTTAGCAGACATCCTTATGCTTTTTTCTCTTACGGTTAACGGCAAATCTTTTTCAACATATTCAATCAGTTCCATACATTTTTTGGACGGAACAAGAAAGCCGTCTTCATCTTCCGTAATGATTTTTTCTCTTAATATTCTTGCCAAAGCATCCATAATCTCAAAGTAATTTGCAATTGCACCCTCAACAAGCGTTTCGCAAATTGCTTTTTGCGTAAGGCGAACCTTTGATTTTGCAGCCATATAGCAAATGATTATGTTGATATCTGTTTTTGATCTTAACCCGTCGTGTTCAATGCCTGCTGTTAAAGCATCAAATTGAAGGTCTATGTTTTCATTTTTATTCATAATGTCATCTCCATTGCAAAAACTATAATAGCATAATATTTACTTACTTGCAAAGGTTTTTGTAATGTAATATAATATATCATTGATAAGGGGAATATATTTTCCCTTAAAAGAAAAAATTAAAGGAGATTTTATAAAATGAACGAAGTAACAAAAGAAACAATTATTGGTGATGTACTTGATATGTGTCCGGAAACTGCACCTCTGTTCCTCGAAATGGGAATGCACTGCCTTGGCTGCCCAGCATCAAGAGGCGAAAGCATTGAAGCTGCCTGCATGGTTCACGGAACAAATGCAGATGAGCTTGTTTCAAAGATTAACGATTTCATCAAGAATAACTGATGATTAAACTAACAAACAGATTATCCGCCGTGGCAGAGCTTGTAAGAGAAAATGCCTCTCTTGCTGATGTTGGCTGTGACCACGGCTATCTGCCTGCATACCTTATTTTAAACGGCAGAATTAAATCAGCCGTTGCAGGGGATATCAACGAAGGTCCTTTAAATTCCTGTATTCAGCTTGTTGCTGAATATGCTTTAGAGGATAAAATCAAATGTATTCTTTCAAACGGACTGCAGAATATTGATGAAAAGGATTGCTCGGATATTACAATCTGCGGAATGGGCGGCGAGCTTATTGCGCAGATTATCAATGAATGCGTTTGGGCAAAAAACAGTGAAAAGCATTTTATTCTCAATCCAATGACGCATCCCGAAATTCTGCGTAAATATCTTTGTGATAACGGCTTTGAAATTCATAATGATATCATTGTAAAAGAGGGCAGACATTACTATAGCGTTCTTGACGCTTATTATACAGGTAATATAAAAAGCTATCCCCAAAGCCATTATTACCTCGGAAATATTAAAAATTTTGAATATAAAGAATATTTCAATCATTTATTGAATTATCTTGAAAATAAATCAAAGGGCGGAGAGGATTTTACGGATGTAATCTCTGCCATTAAGGAAAAATTATGACTACTGTTAAGAATATTTATGATTACATAAACAGCATTGCTCCGTTTGAAACGCAGGAGGAATGGGATAACGCAGGTTTTCTGATCGGCGAATTTCGCAAAGAGGTTAAAAAAGCCGTTCTCTGCCTTGATGTAACAAAGGCTGTTGCCGAATACGCAAAGGATGTTGAGGCTGATGTTATTATCTCTCATCATCCTGTTATTTTCAGCGGCATTAAAAATGTTAAAAAAGGCAGTGCTGTATATACCTGTATTGAAAATGATATAGCTGTGATATCGGCACATACGAATTTTGATTTGGCTGAAAGCGGAATCAATTATAATCTTGCCTCCCGCCTTGGTCTTAATGATATCAGGCAGATAGACGGCTCGTTCATAACAGTAGGACAGCTTGATTACGAAATGAGCATTGATGATTTTGCACAATTCGTCAGCGATACGCTTGAGGTCAGCGGATTAAGATATACAGATACGGAAAAGCCGATTCAAACCATTGCCGTTGGCGGCGGTGCCTGCGAGGAATATACAGAGCTTGCTATGCAGAATGCAGACTGCTTTGTAACCGGCGATATGAAATATCACGCTATGCTCGATTGTGCTGAAAACGGCTACGCAGTTATCAGTGCAGGTCATTATGAAACAGAGCACGATTCCTTTCTTATGCTTATGGATAAGCTGCAAGAGATTTTTGTTGATGTTGAATTCATAAGTGCAAATCAGAAAAACCCTGTGTTGGCGGTGTGATATGGCGTTAGACGGAATTTTTCTTCATCATTTAAAAAATGAAATAGAAGCGTTTGCAGTCGGCGCAAGAATTGAAAAAATCTATCAGCCGTCAAAGGAAGAACTTGTATTCTCTCTGCGTTCAAGAGAGGGTGCAAAAAAATTGCTTCTTTCCTGCAGAGCAGATAGTGCCCGCATTCATTATACGGATTTTCCGCCCGAAAACCCGTCTAAGCCCCCAATGCTTTGTATGCTGTTCAGAAAGCATTTAACCAGCTCTAAAATAACAGCAGTTACGCAGAATGGGCTTGAACGAATTGTAAAAATTAGTGTGGATGCAATCAATGAACTCGGCGATTCAGTAACGCTTACGATTGTTGTTGAAATCATGGGCAGATACAGCAATGTGATTCTTCTGAATGAAAACGGCAGAATTATTGATGCACTTAAAAGAATAGACGAAAGCAAATCGCAGGTAAGATGTATTCTTCCCGGGGAAACCTATGTTGAACCGCCTGCACAAGATAAATTAAATCTTTTTAATGATGATATAGAACAGATTAAGAATCGTATATATAAAAGCAATAAAACGCTGTCAAATGCGTTTCAGGACGCTGTTCTGGGCGTTTCTCCGATTGTGTGCAGGGAATATGAAAACGGCATAACGATTGAAAAAATCAAATCTTATGCTGAGAATCCAACGCCTGTTGCTGTAATCAATGATACACCAATGGATTTTGCTTTTATGCCGATAACGCAATATGGCAGTCTTGTTGAATTAAAAGAATTTGATTCTTTTTCCGCTCTGCTTGATTTCTTTTATTATGAAAAGGTCAGGGCAGACAGAATCCGCCAGCGTTCAGGCGATTTGTTTAAAAAGCTTCAGAATTTGCAGGAACGCGCAGTCAGAAAAGCCGTAAATCGCGAAAAAGAGCTTCAGGATTGTAAGGATAAGGATAAATACAGAATCTTCGGAGATTTGCTTTCAACAAATCAGTATAATCTGCAAAAGGGCGCACCTTATTATGATTTGGAGAATTATTATGATAACTGCAATATCATCCGTGTTCCTGCGGATGTAACGCTTTCTCCGTCCCAGAATGCGCAGAAATATTATAAAGAATACAGAAAAAAGCAGGTTGCAGAAACAAAGCTGAATGATTTTATTGAGGAAGCAAAAAAGGAAGCCGAATATCTTGAAACTGTAATCGACAGCCTTTCACGAGCAGAAACGGATAGCGAGATTACCGAAATCCGAAATGAGCTTGCCGAAACAGGCTATCTCAAACGCAGAAATGATAAAAAGGCAAAGAATACAAAAGCGTTGAAGCCTATGGAGTTTGAAACAGAAGAGGGCTTTAAAATTTTTGTTGGCAGAAACAATATTATGAATGATCGCTTAACGCTGAAAACCTCTAAGAATTATGACCTGTGGTTTCATACAAAGGATACACCCGGCTCTCATGTTGTTGTTCAGAATGACGGCAGGGAATTTACCGATAAGGTTATCAGAGAAGCCGCTATGCTTGCTGCCAAAAACAGTAAAGCTGGGAACTCTTCCAATGTTCCTGTTGATTACACAATTATCAAAAATGTAAAAAAGCCGTCCGGAGCAAAGCCGGGTATGGTTATTTATGTTGATTATAAAACAGAATTTGTAACTCCCAATGCTGCGGAGCTTGAAAGGATAAAAAGAATTGTATAATATAGCTGTAATTCTTGCCGCAGGAAACGGCACAAGAATGGAAATAGATAAAAGCAAAATGCTGCTTGAAATCGGCGGTAAAACAGTGCTTGAAAGAAGCGTTGAGGCATTTTCGGAATTGCCTGAAATTGATGAAGTAATCGTTGTCTGCCGTGAATGTGATATTGAAATGTTTTCTGAATTGCTGGATGAGGATGTTACCTTTGTAATCGGCGGAAGCACACGCCAGCAAAGTGTTATGAATGCCGTTGAAACGATTGATGAATGTAGTTATATTCTGATTCATGACGGCGCAAGACCGCTTGTAACGCAGAAAGCAATTATCAATACGCTTGATAAGGCGCAGATGTGTAATGCCGCTGCAACAGGCGTTACAGTTAAGGATACGCTTAAAATTGTTGATGACGATTTGTCAATCGTAGGTACACCAAACAGAAATAATCTTGTTTCGATCCAGACACCACAGATATTTAATTTTGATCTTTATAAAAAAGCACTTGCAAAAGCAGTTAAGGATAATAAGGATTATACGGATGACTGCCAGCTTGTTGAACGGCTTGGCGAAAAGGTTTGTGTAGTGCTTGGCGATTATGATAATATCAAGATCACAACAAAAAGCGATATTCCGCTTGCAGAAAATATTTTGAAAATGAGGGGCGAATTGTAATGAGAATCGGTCACGGCTATGATGTTCATAAGTTTGCCGAAAACAGAAAATGCATAATCGGCGGTGTTGATATTCCGTATGAAATGGGGCTTCTCGGTCATTCGGATGCGGATGTTCTGCTCCACGCCATTGCGGATGCAATTCTCGGTGCGGCAGCAATGGGGGATATCGGTCATCTTTTTCCCGATACGGATGATGCATATAAAAATGCAGACAGCCTTGTTCTTCTTGCAAAAACAGTTGATGCTGTTAAAAGCAAGGGATATAAAATAGGAAATATAGATGCAACAGTTATTGCGCAAGCGCCTAAAATGGCTCCTCATATAAAGGATATGAGAAAAAATATTGCAAAAGCCTGCGGCTGTGATGTTGATTGTATATCTGTTAAAGCAACAACCGAAGAAGGCTTGGGCTTTACAGGTACAAAGCAAGGCATTGCCGCCCACGCTGTTTGTATAATTGAATAATTCTAATAGCCTGAACATAGTTATTTGTGCAGGCTATTTTATTTGTAGGGGCGAGCATTGCTCGTCCGCAATGTTTATTTTCAAATTAGCCAATCCACAACATATTTTTTGAAAAAACTGTTAACACTATTGACAAATGGAAAAATCTTGCTAAAATAGTATTTAGCACTCAAGAGAGAAGAGTGCTAAAACAGAAAATAATTATTTTAAATAGAGGTGAATTCTTATGACGATCAAACCACTTGCAGATAAGGTATTGCTCAGTCAGGTAGAAGCAGAGGAAACAACAGCATCAGGTCTTTTTATTGCAGCATCCGCGCAGGAAAAGCCTGAATTTATGAATGTTATGGCAGTAGGCCCTGGAACAGAAGATGATCCTATGACTGTTAAGGTTGGCGATAAGGTAATTATCACTAAGTACAGCGGCACAGAGGTTAAGGTAGACGGTACACAATATGTAATCGCGTCTGTTAAAGACATTCTTGCAGTTATTGAATAATAGGGGGACTTTAGATTATGGCAAAAGATATTATTTACGGCGAAGAAGCCCGCAAGGCTCTTCAAAGCGGTATTGACAAATTGGCAAATACTGTAAAAATTACACTCGGTCCAAAGGGCAGAAATGTAGTTCTTGATAAGAAATACGGCGCACCGCTCATTACAAATGACGGTGTAACAATCGCAAAGGAAATCGAGCTTGATAATC
>JAIDLO010000269.1 GCA_029050995.1 Eubacterium sp.
GAAATGCACAAATAATCGGCATACTTTCTGTCAAAATTTCTATATTTGTCATAATTGATTTTGAGATAAGAATTTGTTATCATATGGGCGTAAAATCAAACAACCTGCACAAGTTTGTAAAAACAAATTTTCGTTTTTGTAAACCTACAGGTTGACAGAAAATTTATCAGAAAGGAGAAACATATGCGTGGAATTGAAACCTCCAAGTCAAAAATAAGACAAAGCATCTTTACAGAAGTTGCCAGGCTTGCCTATGAGGGTTGGGATCCAATCAAATTTGAAAAGCTTCCATATAAAATCATTCCGGGTGAAATCGCGCAATACAGAGATAGCGTATTTATTGAGCGAGCTGTTGTAGGCGAAAGACTTCGCGCTGCAATGGGCTTATCACTTCGCAAATTTGATGATTTTACATCCATCTGCGACGGAATAGATGAAAGCATCATTGATGAAAAGTATTACGAACCTCCGCTTATAGACATTATTAAGTTTGCTTGCAATAAATGTCCTGAAAACAAGGTTTTCGTTACCAATGCATGCCAGAATTGTTTAGAACATCCATGCGTTGAAATTTGCCCGAAAGGCGCTGTTTCTATCGTTAACGGCAGTTCCCATATTGATCAATCAAAATGTATCAAATGCGGTATGTGCATAAATGCCTGCGAGTATCACGCAATCGTTAAACAAGAGCGCCCGTGCGCAAAGGTTTGCGGTATGAACGCAATTAAAAGCGACGAATACGGCAGAGCTGAAATTGATTACGATAAATGCGTTTCCTGCGGTATGTGCCTTGTGAACTGCCCGTTCAGTGCAATTATTGACAAAAGCCAGATTTTTCAGACGATTACCGCAATTAAAAGCGATACACCCGTTTATGCCGCCATTGCGCCTGCATTTGCAGGTCAGTTTGGAAATGTTTCAGCAGGTCAAATTAAAACAGCATTTTTAGAGCTTGGCTTTACGGATGTTGTTGAGGTTGCAATCGGTGCTGACCTTTGCACGATTGAAGAAGCAAAGGACTTTACCAATGAAGTGCCCGACAAGCAACCGTTTATGGCAACCTCCTGCTGCCCCGCCTGGTCTGTTATGGCGAAAAAGCTTTTCCCTGAATTTGCGCCTTATATTTCAATGGCGTTAACACCTATGGTTTTAACAGGCAGACTGATTAAAAAAGAGCATCCCGATGCTAAGGTCGTTTTCGTTGGTCCTTGTGCAGCAAAGAAGCTTGAAGCAAGCAGACGCACAATACGAAGCGACATTGATTTCGTGCTTACCTTTGAGGAATTCGCTTCTATCCTTGAAGCCAGGGATATTGATATTTCCGAATGCGAGGAAAGCGAATTTGTTGGCGAAGCAAGCGGCGACGGTATCGGATTTGCAGTCAGCGGCGGTGTTGCAGCAGCAGTTGAAAATGCAATCAATGTACTTAGTCCAAGCCGCGAAGTTAAAACAGCTCGAGCTGAAGGACTTCAGAACTGCAAAAAAATGCTTCAGATTGCAAAAACCGGGAAATACAACGGCTATTTGCTTGAGGGTATGGCTTGCCCCGGCGGATGCGTTGCCGGCGCAGGAACGATTGCACCTGTAAGAAAAACAACAGATGCAGTGTACAGAATGAAAGAAAAATCCAAAAACCGATTTGGTGTTTCTTCCAAATACAAAAAATATTTGTCTGAACTTGAAAAATAATTGAATGTATAAATTTGTTTCGTTATAAAGCTTTTCTATTTATGATACATTTTAGCTGAGCTTTTTCCCTTTAGCTTCTTTTTATACCGCTCAGCTCCTATTTTGTTTTACCGATTTGTAGTTTTCGTCTTTATTACAACAGATGTAATGCCGCAAAAATATAGTAATCATTAAAGGAGGATTTCGATATGGCTAAATCTACAAAAGCACAAATATTACAGCATTTTTCAGAATTACTTAAAGACCACGAGCTTGACAAAATCACAGTAACATTGCTTGTAAGCGAATGTGAAATAAGCAGACAAACCTTTTATTATCATTTTAATGACATTCAGGCACTGATTAATTGGGGTATTAAGCAGTATACCGCAGGCTGCCTTGAGAATGTTAAAAGCGCAAAAGATATTAACGAAGCAACAATTATTTATTTAAGTGCAATGGAAGAAAACAGATTCTATCTTTCAAAATGTCTTGAATCATCACTTTCCGGCTATACAACACTTCTGATCAGAGAAAGCATTTGCGAATATATAACATTTTTCGGAAATAAAATTCTCGGCATATCAAGCCTTGAGCCAACTGATTCTAAGTTTGTTGTTGAATTCTTAGCGAATGCCGTAACAGGACTTATTA
>JAIDLO010000027.1 GCA_029050995.1 Eubacterium sp.
GTTTAAAGGAGTTAATATCAATGAAAAAGTTTTTAGCAATTTTATTATCCGTTTTAATAATTGCATGCAGCTTTTCTGCCTGCTCTGCAAAGCCGAATAATAAGCTTACAGAAAAGAACATAACTGTTACAATCAATACGATTTTTGATGCACTAAAGGTATTTGATTCAGCTACAGTTAAAAGATATGTTGAGTCCTCAACGCTGGATAAAATTTTAACCTATGCTTCCAAGAAGGATCAGTTCCGCAAACTCGGCGTAGCTATTTTTGAAAATGTTGAATACACAATCAAGAATATAGATGTAGACAACAAGACCGTAACGCTTTCTGTTAAAAACAAGGATTTATCGGAGGTTGCTTCTGAATTTACAGAAGGTCTACTAAAAGAATACGCATCTATTACAGGCATTGTTCAGCTTCTTAAAGATATAACAAATGATGAATGGCTGGATAATAATCTTTCCATTTTAACAAAAGGAATCAGCGCCGCAATTATGCAAAACAAAGAAGTTGATGTTGACCTTTCGTTTGAACAGAAAAATGACAGACTTGTGTTTAACTTTACGCTGGAGGCAGAAGATGCCGTTTCAGGCGGAGCTTTAACAGCAATTAAAAATCTTTTCAGATAAATAATTCGTGACACAGCTTGAATTTTATGGTAAAATAGAAATTCAATTTGTATCATTACAATGTAAAAATAATCCAAATTATGAGGTGATATAATGGCAAATAAATTTCTTACTGCTCTCTTCGGAGATTATTCTGCCAAAGAAGTAAAAAAGGTTAAAAAGATTTCGGACAAGGTTCTTGCCCTTGAAAGCAAATATCAGGAAATGTCCGATAAAGAGCTTGCCGCACAGACAGAAATACTGAAAGGCAGACTTGCAGACGGAGAAACACTTGACGATATTCTTCCGGATGCTTTCGCTGTATGCCGTGAGGGTGCATGGAGAGTGCTTGGAATGAAGCACTTTGAGGTTCAGGTTATCGGCGGTATTGTTCTTCATCAGGGAAGAATTGCCGAAATGAAAACAGGTGAAGGTAAAACACTTGTTGCTACGCTTCCTGCATACTTAAACGGTTTAACAGGCAAGGGCGTTCATATTGTTACGGTAAACGATTACCTTGCAAAGCGTGACTGCGAATGGATGGGCAAGCTGTATCGTTTCCTCGGTCTTTCAACAGGACTTATCATTCACGAAAAAACGAATGAGGAAAGACAGGAAGCATATAACTGCGACATTACTTATGGTACCAATAACGAAATGGGATTTGACTATCTTCGTGATAACATGGTGCAGTACAAAGAGCAGAAGGTTCAGAGAGAACACACCTTTGCAATCGTCGACGAGGTTGACTCCATTCTTATTGATGAGGCAAGAACACCTCTTATCATCAGCGGTAAGGGCGATCAGTCTACCGATATGTACAGACGCGCAAATGAATTTGCTAAATCCCTTACAATGGTTAAGGTTGCGCAGATGGACGAAAAGCAAGACACTGAATCAACATATGATGCAGATTATGTAGTTGATGAAAAAGCAAAAACTGCAACACTTACCCAGAGCGGTGTTAAAAAGGCAGAGGAAATTTTCGGTGTTGAAAACCTTATGGATATGGAAAACACCACTCTGCTTCATCATATCAACCAGGCTATCAAGGCACGCGGTGTTATGCGCCGTGATATCGACTATGTTGTTAAGGACGGACAGGTTCTTATCGTAGACGAATTTACCGGTCGTATTATGCTTGGAAGACGATACAATGACGGTCTTCATCAGGCACTTGAAGCAAAAGAAAATGTTAAGGTTGAACACGAAAGCAAAACACTTGCTACAATCACATTCCAGAACTACTTCCGTCTTTACGGCAAGCTTTCCGGTATGACAGGTACAGCTTCAACAGAGGCACCTGAATTCAGCGAAATCTACAAGCTTGATGTTGTTGAAATCCCAACAAACAAACCTCTTCTTCGTGAGGATTTACCGGATGTTATCTTCCAGACGGAAAGAGCAAAGTTCAAGAGTGCAATGGAACAAATCAAGGAATGTCATGAAAAAGGACAGCCAATCCTTGTTGGTACAATCAGCATTGAAAAGAGTGAAATCCTTTCAAAGCTTCTTAAAAAAGCAAGAATCCCGCATAATGTATTGAATGCGAAAAACCACGAAAAGGAAGCAGAAATTGTTGCACAGGCTGGTAAATACGGCGCTGTTACCATCGCAACAAACATGGCAGGACGTGGTACCGATATTATGCTTGGCGGTAACGCAGAATTCCTTGCAAAATCCGAAATGAAGAGAATGCAGTACACGGATGAGCTGATTGCAGAGGCAACAGGTTTCGGCGAAACGGATGATGAAGAAATCCTCAACGCGCGTAAAGTATTCAGAGAGCTTGAAGCTAAATATAAAGACGAAATTAAGGACGAAGCAGAAAAGGTTAGAGAAGCAGGCGGTCTTTTCATTCTTGGTACTGAGCGCCACGATTCCCGCCGTATTGATAACCAGTTAAGAGGTCGTTCCGGTAGACAGGGAGATCCGGGTAATTCTCAGTTCTATCTTTCACTCGAAGATGATCTTATGAGATTATTTGGCGGCGAAAGAATGAAAGGCATTATGAACACCCTTTCAGGCAATGATGAAGATATGGCTATCCCAAGCAAAATGATTTCCAGAACTGTTGAATCCTCACAGCGCAAGGTTGAGGGCAGAAACTTTGGTATCCGTAAGAATACACTTCAGTATGATGATGTTATGAACCGCCAGAGAGAGCTTATTTACAGAGAGCGTAATATGGTTCTTGACGGTCTTGATTTAACAGATAAAATTGCAAATATGCTTGATTCAAGCATTGAAGAAAATGTTGCAATTTACTGTGCAAAGGATGCACATAAGGCAGATTGGAACATCAACGGCCTTAAAGAAAAATATAAGGGCTGGCTTGTGAACGAAGACGATTTTGAAAATCTTGATGAGCTTTCTGTTGAAGATATTGCCGAAACACTTAAAGAGCGCGGTCATAAGATTCTGAATGACAAAAGAGCGCTTCTCGGCGATGAGCTTTACGGCGAATTTGAAAAAATGGTACTTCTCAGAAATGTTGATATGCTTTGGATGGAGCATATTGATGCTATGGATGATCTTAAAGAGGGTATCCACCTTCGTTCTTATGCACAGCAGGATCCGGTTGTTGCATTCAGAAATGAATCCTATGATATGTTTAATGAAATGACAGCAACAATCCGTGAAAACACAGTTAAGATGATGCTTACAACAATTCCGAGAAGAAGAGAAGATGTTGAAAGAAAGGCTGTAGCAAAGGTTACATCAACCTCAGCAGCAACAGACGACAGCGTTAAGGCAGAGCCTGTAAGAAAAGGCAAAAAGGTTGGTCCGAATGATCCATGCCCATGCGGCAGCGGAAAGAAATATAAAAAGTGCTGCGGCTCTCCTGAAAAATTAGCTGAAAAATCAAATAAATAATAAAAAAATCCTCTGAGTAACATCAGAGGATTTTTTATGTAAAGAATAAGCCGTGTGAATAATCGCACGGCTTGTTTTATTATAAGTATCTGAGGAAGATATATCCCATTGAAATCAGAAGCACGATAACTGTTGCAGGAATTGCTGTTTTGCAGTATTCCTTCCAGCTGACAGGATGACCAGCTTTTGAAACAACAGATGTACCAACAACATTTGCCGAAGCACCGATTGGTGTTGCGCTTCCGCCGATATCTGTACCAATTGAAAGCGTATACGCAAGCGTTGGAAGATACTGTGCACCAACCGTTGAAGCAAGGCTCTTGATAACAGGAACCATTGTTGCGGCAAACGGAATGTTATCCACAACAGCACTTGAAACAGCAGATACCCAAAGAATGATTGCAAGCATAACAGCAATATTACCGCCGCAAACACTTTCAATAAACTCTGCAATCTTTTCAAGAACGCCTGTCTGCTCAAGACCGCCTACTACAATGAAAAGACCGATAAAGAATAAAAGTGTTTTATAATCAACCTTTTTAAGTACGGTTGGAATATCCTTAGGTGCGGAAATAAGCGTTATAATGGCAATTGCGACACCGATTGTTGCTACTGTAAGACCTGTCTGTGCATGCGTTACAAGAAGAACAACAGCAACAGCGAAAATCAAACAGCTCATGATAAAATCTTTTTTGCTTGAAATTGCCTCTGCCGGCTTCGGGAAGGTTGACGGGTCAACAGGCTCGCCGGTTGTTTTTGTAAGCTGCTTTTTGTATGCAAAATAGAAGAACACAATCATTACGATTAAGGAGATTCCTGCTGCAACGCCTGTGTTTGTAACGAAATCTGCAAAGGAATAGCCAAGTGCTGTTCCGATAATAATGTTTGGAGGATCTCCGCACATTGTTGCAGAACCGCCGAGATTTGCACAGAATATTTCTGCAAGTACCATTGGAACAGGGTTGAATTTCAGAAGCTGTGAAAGCTCAACCGTTACGGCTGCAAGGAAGAGAATAACCGTAATACTGTCAATAAACATGGATAATACGGCAGACATAATCATAAAGGTTACAAGAATCGGCATAACCTTATACTTAACTGTCTTTGCAATTGTTAAGCAGAGCCATCTGAAAAATCCAGCCTTAGCCATACCCTCAACCATAACCATCATACCTGCAATGAATATGATTGTTGCCCAGTTGATACCGCTTGTGCTTTCATTGGCTTCGCCGGCTGAATACCAGAAACCTGCTGTAAAAATATTGTGAACATTCAGTGTTTCCTTAATTGCATCAAAGCTTTGCATGCAAATTCCGAAAACGATTAAAAGTGTTGCTGCTCCGCAGGATAAGGTTACAATATGTCTTGGAATCTTATCCATAATAATCAGAGCAAACATAAGTACAAAAATTACGACTGCAATTATAGTAGCTGCCATTTTTCTGCCTCTTTTCTTAATATTATTTTATATATAAAAGCCTTACATATTCTTGCAGAAAACAGCCCAAATGTCAAGCATAAATAT
>JAIDLO010000270.1 GCA_029050995.1 Eubacterium sp.
GAGGAAAACAAGCTCATCTCCCTCTAAAATAACGGTATCGCCCTTTGGCGTAATCGGCACTTCATTGCGTTCAACGGAAACAATCAGGCAATGCTTGCCCCAATCAATATCGGCTATTTTCTTGCCGTTTATCGAACTGCCCGTTGGTACAACATAGGTTTGAAGCACCTTTTCCCCTGCCTTGGACGGCACATTTGCCTTGCCCTTCAAAATTCTGTCCAGCAAAGCGGAATAAAACGGAGCCGAGCCGAGCATATTTGCCGTTGCATACGAAACAAGGCTGACCGCAACAAGCGGAAGCAGAGTATGCATATTCCCCGTTATTTCAAAAACAACGATAACCCCCGTAAGCGGTGCACGAACAATGGAAGCAAAAAGACCTGCCATACCAAGAACAATAAATTCCTCTCTTAAATCGCCGCTTAAATTGAACAGCTTTGTTGCCTCAACAGCGAAAACAGCACCGATGTATGTTCCAAGCACGGTAAGCGGATACAGCGTTCCGCCGGGTGCACCCGAGCTGAAGCTGAATGCGCCGAAGAAAAATTTTGCAATCAAAAGCAGCAGCATTACAAAAATGCTTGGATGATCCTTTAAAAGAAAATCAACCATACTATGACCGCCGCAAAGCACCTGCGGCAGCAATAAGCCGACAATACCGCTGATTACAAAAACAACAGCCATTTTAAGCCATGCAGGAATTTTCGTAAATTTCTTGTATAAATCCTGCCCCTTAACCATAACTATATTATATAACGAGCCGAAAACACCTAAGATTAAACCAAAAATGATAATCAGCCAATAATAGCGAAGCGGCAGATTATCGGCATTAAAATTAAAAACTGCCCCTTGCCCGAAAAAGATTTTTGAAACAAAATCTGCCGTAACCGTTGCAACGATTCCCATACAGAGAATGGCTTTATCAAAGGTATGATGAATCTCCTCAAGCACAAACATAATGCCTGCAAGGGGTGCATTAAACGCAGCAGACATACCTGCGCCCGCACCGCAGCTCATCATACGCAGCTCAGTTGTTTTATCTGCCTTTGTAAATTGTGCAACACCCTTCGCCGCCATTGCTCCAAACTGAATGCTCGGGCCCTCTCTGCCGAGTGACAAACCTGCAAAAATAGAGGCTGTGCTTCCAACAAGCTTTGCAAGGATAACGCGAAGCGGATTATGCGTTAAATGCCCTCTGATTTCGCCGGTTGTCTGCGGAATGCCCGAACCGCCCGAAAGCGGTTCCCACTTTATAATAAAGGAAACACCTGCGCCAAGCAAGGCAAGCAGAAACAGCCACAAAGCCGTTTTAACCGGATTGCCCTGCACATAATCAAGAACAATATATAAATATTCCTCTGCCTTTGAAAGCAGAAATCTGTAAAGCACGCAAACAAGCCCAGCCGCAATGCCAACCTCAATGCCGCGAACAATAAGATAAAAACTCTCTTTTCTGTGATATTCAATTTTTCTGAAAGTAGATTTTCCTTTTTCTTTCATTTTGAACACCTTAATATTAATATTATTAAATACATATTATATTGCGTTTTTTAATATTATATTACACAGCAAAAATTTGTCAACTCAGAAAAAATATTGACAAAATATTGACAAACTAAAAGTTTTATGGTATAATTAGCTCAACATTGAGGGAGTAATTCCACAAATTCAATTGTGAACTTTTGTCACCAACCGAGGGAAGAAAGCCTCTGGCAAAGTTTTGAAGAATGAGACTCATATGCGGACTTCCGTGTATGAGTTTTTTTTGAACCATTTTTACGCTCAGGTAATGAAGAGTAATTTGAAATTCAAATTATTCTGCATTGCTTAAGCAGAAAAAAATAACAAACAATATAAAAGGAGGTTATCAGATGATTTGGGTATGGGTTGCCGTTATAGCAATTGCAATCGTTGTTGAGGTTTTCAGTGCACAGCTTCTTTCAATATGGTTTGCAGTTGGCGGCATTGCAGCTTTGGCAGCAAGCTTTTTAACGGAGAATATTGCAATTCAGATTGCTGTATTTTTTACAGTTTCTATCTTGTCACTTGCCATTATTTATCCGCTTGCAAAAAAATCGCTCAAAACCGAGCATGTTAAAACGAATGCAGACCGCTATATCGGTCAGACAGGCGTTGTAACAGAAGCAATATCCAACATTGATGCCAAAGGTCAGGTTAAGGTTGATAATCAAATCTGGTCGGCACGAAGTGAAAACGAAGAATCTATTTCTGAGGGCACGAAAGTTACTGTTCTTAGAATAGAAGGCGTTAAACTTATTGTTAAAAACGCTGAATAAATAAATTATATTTTTAAAGGAGATTTTTATTATGGATGCATTATTTTACTTTTTAGGAGCACTCGCTTTAATCATACTTGTTGTTGTTCTTGCAAACATCAAGGTTATTCCGCAGTCTAAGGCTTATGTTGTTGAAAGACTCGGAAAATATTCCGCTACATGGGAAGCAGGCGGACTCAGATTCAAAATTCCATTTATTGAAAGAATTGCAAAAATTGTTTCTCTTAAAGAGCAGGTTGTAGACTTTGCGCCGCAGGCTGTTATCACAAAGGATAATGTTACAATGAAGATTGATACCGTTGTATTCTTCCAGATTACAGATCCGAAGCTTTACTGCTATGGTGTTGAAGCACCGCTTGCAGCAATTGAAAACCTTACTGCAACAACGCTTCGTAACATCATTGGCGAAATGGAGCTTGACGCAACCCTTACATCAAGAGATACAATCAACACAAAAATCCGCTCTATCCTTGACGAAGCAACAGATCCTTGGGGCATCAAGGTAAATCGTGTTGAGCTTAAAAACATTCTTCCTCCAAAAGAAATTCAGGATTCAATGGAGAAGCAGATGAAGGCTGAGCGTGAACGCCGTGAGGCTATCCTTCGTGCAGAGGGCGACAAGCAGAGCCGTATCCTTGAAGCACAGGGCTTTAAGGAATCAAAAATTCTTGAGGCTGAAGCAGAAAAGCAGTCTGCAATTCTTCGTGCAGATGCAGTTCGTGAGCAGAAAATCCGCGAAGCAGACGGTGAGGCACAGGCTATTCTTAAAATCAAGCAGGCTGAAGCTGACGGTATCAGAATGATTAAGGAAGCTGATCCATCAGATGCTGTTGTTAAAATCAAATCACTTGAAGCATTTGCAAAAGCAGCAGACGGCCAGTCAACCAAAATTATTATCCCAAGCGAAATTCAGTCACTTGCAGGCCTTGCAGGCGGTCTTGAAGGCGTGCTTAAAAAATAACAAAATATAGAGGAGAATCATTATGATCAGTGTTACAACTCCAAGCTTTGAAAACGGAGTTATTGTTGAATACAAGGGCATTGTAATGGGCGAGGTTGTTGCAGGCATTAATTTCATTAAGGATTTCGGCGCATCAATCCGAAACATCATCGGCGGCCGTTCGGAAGGATATGAAGAAGAGCTTATGACCGCAAGAAATGATGCCTTAAGAGAAATGGAAGCAAGGGCTGCCCAAATCGGCGCAAACGCAGTAGTCGGCGTTAAGATTGATTATGAATCCTTCGGAAACGCAGGTATGATTATGGTTATCGCAACCGGCACAGCCGTTGTTGTTCAGAATAAATAAAAAATCAGCTCCCTCTTGCGAGGGAGCCTTTTTTGTAGGGTGCGATGACCACATCGCACCGCCGATTCAATTTCTAATTATTTATACACACCAACCGATATAACATTTCTGCTTTTCTTCGTTTTTCCAAGCACGCCGTTATAAATAAATCTGCCCTTACCACGAACGGAAATGATATCCTTCTCTTTCGGAATATACGAAAAATTTTCGCAAAGACGGCTGTTTACATAAATCTTTCGTGCGATAAAAAGCTCCTTAACCGCGCTTCTTGAAAAATTATAAACAGCAGAAACAAGAACATCCAGCCTTTCGGAAGCAACAACCATCTGCGCTTCTTCGGGCTTTTTAACGGCAGACTCCGGCAATGCTTCAACGATACTGCACTTCACAATCGTATGCCGAACCTTTGAAAGTTCCTGAACAATATAATCTGCAATCGTATTCAAGCAGAAAATATAGCCGATATTATCCGCAAGAACAATATCGCCAAGCACCTCTCTTTTGATTCCAAGCCCCATAAGCGAGCCAAGAAAATCACGATGCGAAAGCTTGTCTGCAAATTTCGGCGAAGCAGGCTCTGCCTTAATAATGCTGATCGGAAATTCTGCCTCTTCAGCGTCATAGCCAAAGGCGGCAACGCAACGCTCTGCTCCGTCATATCCGCCGAATAGGCGGTAATCAATATTAAAATGTAATACGCTTAAAACGCTTTCCTCCTCCATATTCAAAAAATCTGAAAAGGTTGTATAAAAGCGTTGTTCAGCGCGGTCTGCAAGCTCTAAAAATCTTTTTTCTGAATTTTCCATAGCTTTATTTTAGTATATTCGGATTGTTTTTTCAATAAGAACAGGGTATAATTTATTTGGTGATTCAAAAATGAAAATATTAGTACTGTTTACAGGCGGAACAATCGGCTGTTCCTCAAGCGGCGGCGTTATTTCTCCGAACGAGGAAAACACAAAACTTCTGCTTGAGCTTTATAAAAAAGAATACGGCAAAGCTGTTGATTTTGAAATTGCAGAGCCGTATTACGCTTTAAGCGAAAATAACACAGGCAAAACAATAGAAAATTTAATTTCAGCAGTCTGCAACGCTATGCAAAAGAATTACAGCGGTATAATCGTTACACACGGAACAGATACCCTGCAGTATTCCGCCGCAGCACTTTCCTATGCACTCGGCAGCAGCACGATACCCGTTTTGCTTGTTTCAAGCAATTATGTACTTACAGATGAAAAGGCAAACGGACTTTCAAACTTTGCAGCAGCCGTTGATTTTATTGAAAAAGGGTATGGAAACGGCGTTTTTGTACCTTATAAAAACAGTGACGGCAAGGTTTATGTACACCGTGCAGGCAGACTTTTACAGCACAGCGAGCTTGCCGATGATGTTTTCAGCATTAAAAATAAATATTACGGAAGCTACAACGGAGATACCTTTATTGAAAACCCCGACTTTGATGAACGAGAGGATGAAATCAAGCCCTTTGGCAAGATCAAGCTTTCCGAATTCAGCAATGCAATCAAAGTATTCAACGCATATGTAGGCAATGCATATCCGCAGATTGATGAAACCACAAAAGCCGTTTTGATAAAAACCTACCATTCGGGCACAATCTGCACGGATAATGACAGCTTCAAGCAATTTGCAGAAGCAATAAAAAGTAAAAAAATTCCCTGCTATATTTGCGGTGCAGAAAACAGGGAAATCTACGAAAGCGCAAAGGTGTTTGCAGAATACGGCATAATCGTTCTGCCCCCTGCTGCTTTTATATCGCAGTATATGAAGCTGTGGATTGCAGCGGAAAATAATGTTGATTTTAATGATATCTATAATAAATCATTAGGCGGGGATTTGTTATAAAATAAGTTCGGGACGGGCAACCCGTCCCCTACAATTTCTGTTGAAACAAACAATCGTAGGGGCGAGCATTGCTCGTCCGTTTTTTTATGAAAAAAAGCAGGGTATAAAACCCTGCTTCATTTATTTATTGCTTTGTCAGCGTTCAGCTTAGCCAAGTTCTGAAAAGTACTTGATTGTGCGAACCATCTGTGAAGTATAGCTGTTCTCGTTATCATACCAAGAAACAACCTGAACCTCATAAAGGCCATCGCCAAGTGGAAGAACCATTGTCTGAGTAGCATCAAAGAGTGAGCCAAAACGCATACCAACGATATCTGAAGAAACGATTTCATCAGTGTTGTAGCCGAAGCTCTCATTTGAAGCAGCCTTCATAGCAGCGTTGATGCCGTCAACAGTTACATCGTCGCCCTTAACAACAGCTGTAAGGATTGTTGTTGAACCTGTTGGGGTAGGAACACGCTGAGCAGAACCGATAAGTTTGCCGTTAAGCTCAGGAATTACAAGGCCGATAGCCTTTGCAGCACCTGTTGAGTTTGGAACGATGTTAACAGCAGCAGCACGAGAACGACGAAGATCGCCTTTTCTCTGAGGGCCGTCAAGTGTCATCTGATCGCCTGTGTAAGCATGGATTGTGCACATGATACCGCTCTGAACCTCTGCATAATCGTTAAGAGCCTTAGCCATAGGAGCAAGGCAGTTTGTTGTGCAAGAAGCAGCAGAAATAACTGTATCTTCAGCTGTAAGCTTATCATGGTTTACATTGTAAACGATTGTAGGAAGATCGTTTCCTGCAGGAGCAGAAATAACAACCTTACGAGCACCAGCCTTAACATGAGCAGATGCCTTATCCTTTGAGCAGTAGAAGCCTGTGCATTCAAGAACAACATCTACACCAAGCTCGCCCCAAGGAAGCTCTTCAGCGTTAGCCTTTGCATAAATTTTAATTTCTTTACCATCTACGATGATTGAATCATCAGTTGCTTCAACTGTATCAGCAAGAGCGTACTTACCCTGTGATGAATCATACTTAAGAAGATGAGCAAGCATCTTTGGGCTTGTAAGATCGTTGATAGCAACAACCTCATAACCTTCAGCACCAAACATCTGGCGGAAAGCAAGACGACCGATACGGCCAAAACCATTAATAGCAACCTTTACCATTTGGAATTACCTCCGAAAAATAATGATTATTTAAAATATCGCATTGCCGATATTTTATTGCTTATATTTTATACTGTTTGTCCCCGAATATCAAGCATTTTTTCCCATTTTTAAACATTTTATAATAAATTGCTAAAAATTTAACGAAATTTATTTATTCTGCTGTCTTTTTATTATTCTTTCTAAGGATGATAACAGGGATTAATGTTAATACTGCAACAACTGCTGCTGCCCAGAACATAACATTTCCCGGCGCAGAGGTTACAACATTGTATTCGTTTGTATAAGTAATCTTTGAGAAACGGCATACAATATTGCCTACAAACGGGCCGATAATCATAGGAATAAGAACATAGAAAATAATTCTGATACCCTGGAACGAACCAACCTTGCCCTCAGTCATATAATCACGAACGGATGCATTCATTGCAATGCCGAACAATGCCCAGCCGAGAAGCGCAGGAACAGCGCAGATAAAGAAAACAACAACATTGTTTGCAAAGCCTGCTGCAAATAGACCAACAAAATAAAGAACAACAGAGAATACCATAAACTTATCCTTGCCGAGCTTATCCATTAATCTGCCTGCCGAAATAACAAGCACAATTGCGATAATCACAACAACTGCGGCAACCGCCATAATTGCAGGTGTTATGGAAGCAAGAACAGTATCAAGGCTGAAATTCATTACATTGCCGAGATAAATGAATATGTATGGGAAGAATACCTGAAATGCCGTTGCCGTAAAGCAGTTTGCGGCAAGCGCAAGATACAGCTTTTTGTTTTCCTTAACAACGGAAATACGGAAGCCGTAAAGCAAATCTGCCCAGAAGGAACCGGTCTGCACTGTTTTTACATTGCTGTCCTTAATGGAAAACAGACCGATAATACCGCATATCGTTACAATTGCACCAAGGCCGATAAAGATAACATCATATCCAATGCTTTCAACCGCGCCTGCAAGGCCCATAACGCCTGCTGTTGCAACAAGCGGAAGAATTGTCAATACGCTTTCAACTGTTGCACGATTATGTGTGTTTGTAACATCCGTTACCCACGCATTGAACGCAGCATCATTGCCTGTTGAGCCGATAAAGGACATTAAGCAGTCCATAACAATAACCATAGCGACGGTTACGGTTAAAATCTTGATTTCATCAGTAAGATGTAAAAGCTCGGCAGTATGATCTCTTGAAATAACGCCGAAGCTTGCTGTTACGATACCCCAAAGAATATAGCCGATTGAAATAAACGGCTTGCGCTTTCCGATTTTATCGCTGAGCGTACCCATTAAAAATGTTGCAACAACAGTGAATGAAGCACTTGCCGCAACCATAATGCTGATTGCGCTCATAACATCAATAGAGCCGTTTACAGCCTCCTGCGTTGCACCGTTATAAATTGAATTGTAAAGAAAGGTGTTGAAAAACATATTTTCAACAGCCCATGCAATCTGCCCCATAAATCCGAAAAGGATTATGTTCAGCCAAAGACGGCCGCCGAGTTTTGTTTTATTATTTTCCATAAAAATTTCCCCCTTATAGTTTATTATGAGGGGGAAAGCATTATTTGTCAATAAAAATTTTACAAAGATTGTTTTAATGTAAAAATGTAATATGTGTCGAAATGATTATTGCGGTGCGTCGGGGACGCCGCACCCTACGATTATATTTGTAGGGGATGGCGTCCTCGACATCCCGAAAAAAACGGACGAGCAATGCTCGTCCCTACAAAATCCCGTAGGGGCGGATATTATCCGCCCGCTTTTTTATTGTTTAGGAAGTTTAACAGTTGCCTTAAACAAATCGCCGTCAATACTAATCATAAGCTCGCCGTTATTCAGCTTGCAAAGCTCTTTTGCAATAGAAAGTCCGAGTCCGTTTCCGTCCTGACTTCTGGACTTATCGCCCCTTACAAACCTTTCGGTTAATTCATCAGCACTTATGTTGAGCGGCTCTTTAGACATATTCTTGATTTCAAAATAGCCGTAATTCATATCGGAATATACTCTTGCGTAAATGCGGGAGCCGGGTGCAGAATATTTTCTTGCATTGGAAAGCAGATTTTCAAACACACGATAAACCTTTGTTCCGTCTGCCATAACGATATGCTTATCAGCAGCTTCTTCAAAAATAATATGAAGATTGTTTTTCTCAATATCTGCTGTTTCCTCAACAACTGCCTGCGTTGCAAGCTCATTCAGATTCAGCAGTGTTTTGTTGATTGTAACATTGCCTGTTGAAACCTTTGAAGCCTCAATCAAATCCTCAATAAGCCTTTTCAGCTTGTTTGATTTTTCAGCGATAACAGCCATATATTTTTTTGCATCCTCATCATATATATCGCATTTCTCAAGCAGATTGATATAATTGATAACCGAGGTAAGCGGTGTTTTTAAATCGTGGGATACATTTGTAATCAGCTCTGTTTTCGTGCGTTCATCCTTAACAGCCTTTATAACTGCCTGCTGCAACTGCGCATTTGTTGATTCAAGGCTGTCTGCAAGAACCTTAAGGCTCTGCGGTAATTGATCTGTATTATACGGCAATGGCTCGCCTTTTTCGCTTGCCGTAATGATATCATCAAGCGATTTCATATACTTAACAGCCTGATAAACCATAAATGCATCTATACCGAGAAGAGCAGGTATACCAAGGAAACCGCAGAAAGTTGCAAAAGCATCCTCAGGCATAAAGAGCAATACAATAATACCCAATGAAACAAAATTAAATAATGTGTACAGAACAACCGCAGGTGCAGAAAGCTTATGCAGCTTTTTCGGTCTGAGTGCAAAGGTTAAAATGAGCTTTATAAACTTTCCGCTGCCCTTAAACATTCTGATAATTACTTTTGCTATTCCTTTGATTATCCATTTTAACACTTTAAAAATTAAAACAATAATTCTTACAACAAGCAGCTTTGAGAAAACAGGATAATCACATTTAACTGCTCTTGAAAGAGAAGTAGCAAAACCCAGAATCATAAGCCAGATCAGCATTGAGCAAATGCAGACAACGGTAGTTAACCAGCCTGATTGATAGAATAAAATATCAAAATCATTCGATCCGTAATGGTTCCATCCATCAAAAATAAATTCAGAAAATGTCACCACAAGAGCTCCGACACCAAAGCCTGCAAAGCCGACTGCCGTTCCCATCAAAGCAAAATGCAGATCCATAGGCATTTTATCTATCTTTGCCATAGAAAGCTCGCCGTCCTTATGCCCTGCAAGACGGCAGGAAACAACTGCAAGTGCAATCATTAAAACAAAGGCAACAAGAATATTTATGCAAGCAGCATTAAAACTCATACTCTCTGCATCAAGATAATTCTGATATACAGTTTGGCTGTAATCATCCTCTTCAAATTCGGGATCTATCTGAACATAAACACTGAAATCTTTATTCGGGCTGTAAAAATATTCATAACTTGCATCTTTAAGTGCTCCACTTGCACTGTAACCGCCCTTTGCACCTTCAAAAACAATGCTGTCGCCCTCGCCATTTTTAACGCTCTGAACAAATGCCTTTGTGTTTTTTTCAACATTCGTTATAACAGTTCCATCCTTGTGAACGGCATAAAACTGAATGTTTTTCAAATAAGCATAATCAGTTCCATAATTGACTCCATAAGCTTTGTGTTGATCATAATAATCGCTTATCAAGCTGCGAGCATCTTTTTCACGCCAACCAAAATCTATATTGTACTCACTATCAGCGGCATCCTTAAGGCTCTGATCCTTATACGACATATATTTTGTATAATAATTGCCGTCATTACCGCGATAATAATGTTTACCATCTGTCCATATTTCGTAAAGATAGGATTCATCCGGTACTTCATCATAATCATAATCAACATAATCATCATAATAATATTGACGCTCTTCTTCTGCACTGCTGATAATCTTCTGTTTTTCTGCTTCGCTCACACGGTTTTTCTTTGCAGCCTTTTTGTAAGCAGCATAAAAGCTGTCAATATATTTCTGCTTTTCCTTTTCTCTTGCATTGCTTGTTAAATCATATTGAAGGGAATAAAAGCTTCTGCTGAGCATATTTTCGAAAGGACGCGTTTCATAAAAGCTTGTTGTTTCTTTCTTAAAAACATCATCCCCGTAAAATTCGATAAATTTTGCAAGCTGAATAACATTAGTCATTAAGACCGCAACCATAAAAAATGCAAGCAAAACGCATAAAAGCTTATTGCCGCTGCTGTATTTAAATTTTTTCCACTTTGTATCCAAGACCATACACCACCTTAATATATTTCGGGTCTTTCGGATTTATCTCAATCTTTTCTCTTATGTTTTTAATATGTACTGTAACAGTTTTTTCCGAACGGAAAGACGGCTCGTTCCAGACAGCCTCATAAATCTGCCCCGAGGAAAGCACCCTGCCGAGATTTTTGCAAAGATATTCAAGAATCATATATTCCGTTGCCGTAAGCTTAATGCCTTCGCCGTCTACAGAAACGGTTTTTGCATCTGTATCCACAATTAAACCGCCCGTAACAATCTGCGTATCTTTCTTAACGAAGCCCGAAAAAGAAATATATCTTCTGATTTGAGATTTAACCCTTGCAACAAGCTCTAAAGGATTAAACGGCTTTGTAACATAATCATCAGCACCAAAGCCAAGGCCTGCAATTTTATCTGTATCCTCCGATTTAGCGGAAAGCATAATAATCGGAAAATTATGCTTTTCCCTGATTTTCAGCGTTGCCTGCAAGCCATCCATTCTTGGCATCATGATATCAAGCACAAGGCAATGAATTTCATTTTCTTCAATGATTTCAAGCGCCTGTAAGCCGTCTTCTGCTTTAAGAACATTGTAGCCCTCCAGCTTAAGATAAATTTCGATTGAATCAAGAATCGCTTTATCATCATCACAAACAAGTATCGTTTCCATCCGTATCACTCCCTTTCAGTATTTTAACATATTAAACGCATAAGATAAACCCGTTAAGTATATTTAACATCAATAAAATTCAAATGAGGTAATGAAAAAGTAAAGAAAAAATAAAAATGTATCGTTGCAATATTTATTTTGTAGGGGACGATTCCATATCGTCCCGAATGTACAAGGTTTGAATAAATGAAAACGGGCGGAAATAGATTCCGCCCCTACAATATATACATATTATATATAGATTAAATCTGGTCTAATGCCTGCTGAATATCCTCAATAATATCCTCTGCAGCCTCAATACCGCAGGAGAATCTGATTAAATCAGCCGTTACGCCTGCTTCAACAAGCTCTTCATCCGTAAGCTGGCGATGTGTTGAAGATGCAGGATGCAGACAACAGGTGCGTGCATCGGCAACATGGGTAACGATAGCGGCAAGCTTTAAGCTGTTCATAAACTTAACGCCTGCTTCTCTTCCGCCCTTAACACCAAAGGAAACAACACCGCAAGTGCCGTTCGGCATATATTTCTTTGCGATATCATACTGCGCATCGCCCTCAAGCATAGGACATTTAACCCAGGTAATTTTATCGTTATTTTTAAGATATTCGGAAACCTTTTTCGCATTTTCGCAATGGCGAGCCATTCTTAAATGCAGGCTTTCCAAACCGACATTCAGAAGAAATGCATTGTTCGGTGCCTGAATAGAGCCCAAATCTCTCATAAGTTGAACAGTTGCCTTTGTAATATAAGCAGCCTCGCCGAAATCCTTTGAATAGGTTAAGCCGTGATAGCTTTCATCCGGCGTAGTAAGACCCGGGAATTTATCATTCTGTTCCCAGTTGAACTTACCGCTGTCTACAATAGCACCGCCGATTGTTGAAGCGTGGCCCTCCATATATTTTGTTGTTGAATGGGTAACAATATCACAGCCGAATTCAAACGGACGGCAGTTGATTGGCGTTGCAAAGGTGTTATCCATAATAAGCGGAATGCCGTTTTCGTGTGCAACCTCTGCAAAAAGCTCAATATCAAGAATATCAAGGCTTGGATTTGAGATTGTTTCGCCGAAGATACATTTTGTATTCGGCTGAATGGCAGCTTGAATTTCCTCTTTTGTTGCTCTTGGAGAAACAAAGGTAAAATCAATGCCAAGCTTTCTCATTGTAACATTGAAAAGATTATAAGTTCCGCCGTAAATTGCAGAGCTTGAAACAACATGATCGCCTGCCTGCGCAATATTGAAAACAGCATAAAAGTTTGCTGCCTGGCCTGATGAGGTAAGCATACCTGCAACACCGCCCTCTAAAAGCGCAATTTTTGCAGCAGCATAATCACAGGTTGGATTCTGCAAACGAGAATAGAAATAGCCGGAAGCCTTTAAATCAAAAAGATCGCCCATTGCTTCACTTGTTTCGTATTTAAAGGTTGTGCTTTGAACAATCGGGATAACTCTCGGCTCGCCGCTTTTCGGCTTGTAAGCTCCCTGTACACATAAAGTATCTAATTTCATAAACTTCTCCCTAAAAAAAATAAATTAATCGTTAATAAAATGGCTCATAATGCTTGGACCGAAATCAATAAAGTTGCCTGTATTTGCAGCCGTTTCTTCCGTTATTGTTTCAACGCCCTCAATCTCCTTGTTCTTATGATAAATAAGATATGGAACAGGATCGGATGCATGCGTTCTTGTTACGATCGGTGTTGGATGATCGGGAAGCACCATAATCTTATAATCATCATATTTTTTAAGTCCCTCAAATAAAATAGGAAGCACTCTTTCGTCTATCATTTCAATTGCACGAACTTTGTTTTCAGGCTCATTTCTGTGGCCGCATTCATCTGTTGCTTCAAAATGGATATAAACAAGATCGTTTCTTTCTAAGATATCCAAACCGGCTTTTGCCTTGCCCTCAAAGTTTGTATCTATATAGCCTGTTGCACCCTCAACCTCGGCAACCTCCATTTCAGCGCAGCCGCCGATACCTTTAATAAGGTCAACCGCAGAAACAACGCCGCCTTTAATGCCTGTAACCTCTTCAAACGGGCTGAACGCAGGTCTTGTACCTTCGCCCCAAAGCCAGATTGAGTTTGCAGGGCGCTTGCCCTTTGCCTTTCTTGCAATGTTAACAGGATGATTCTTTAAAATATCATAGGATTTTTTCATCATTTCAATAAGCGGCTTTGCGTTTTCGCTTGTTGAAAGATATTCTGTAATGACCTTGCCTGTAATATCGTGAGGCGGTGTCATTTTACCTAAATCGGTTGTGCCGTTATCCCAAATAAGGCAATGACGATAGGAAACACCCGGATAGAATTTGAAAATATCATTTCCAAGTTCTTCTTCAATCGTTTTTATAATTTCCTTTGCCTCTTCCGTTGAGATATCATCCGCGCAGTAATCCTCTATTGTTTTTTCCTCATAAGGCTTATCATCCTCTGAAAGCGTAACAAGATTGCATCTTAAAGAAACATCCGTTTTCTTCATATCAATACCGATGGATGCAGCCTCAAGCGGACTTCTGCCTGTGTAATATTTCATCGGATCAAAGCCCATAACGCTCATATTTGCAACATCAGAGCCCGGTTTTAAGCCCTCAGCAACTGTGCGCACCAAGCCAACCTCAGCACGCTGCGCAAGATAATCAAGATTCGGCTTTTTTGCAACCATCATCGGTGTTTTGCCGTCAAGAGCAGGAACAGGATAATCTGCCATGCCATCATAAAGAACAACTACATATTTCATTTTTTGTCCTCCCTAAAATATGTAAATAATATAAAATCGTAGAGTTCGGCGTCCTCGACGAACCACATAGAATCCCTCCGACTGCACAATGTGCAGCCACCTCCCTTTAACAAGGGAGGCAGATAGGTTTATGAATTTTATTTAAAGTATTTAACGCCGCTTTCAAATATCTTCATATCCTTTTCAAACGGAACATTTGCATAAAGGTTTTCGCCCTTTCTTTCGCTATGGCCCATTTTACCGAATACACGGCCGTCCGGAGAGGTAATACCCTCTACTGCACATACAGAACCATTCGGGTTGAACGGCATATCAGCAACCGGATTGCCGCTTGGATCAACATACTGCGTTGCAACCTGACCGTTTTCAATCAGCTTTTTCATAACTTCATCATTTGCAACAAATCTGCCCTCGCCGTGTGAAATCGGGATAGCGAACATATCGCCTGCTTCAACACCTGAAAGCCAAGGAGATTTTGTGCTTGTAACACGGGTATAAGCCATTGAAGATATATGTCTGCCGATTGTATTGAAAGTAAGTGTCGGATCATCCGGCTTGATTTCACGGATTTCGCCGTAAGGAACAAGACCAAGCTTAATGAGTGCCTGGAAGCCGTTGCAGATACCGAGCATAAGACCGTCACGGCAATTGAGAAGCTTTGAAACAGCCTCGCGAACCTTTGGATTTCTGAAGGTTGTTGCGATAAACTTACCTGAACCCTCCGGTTCGTCACCGCCGGAGAAACCGCCCGGAAGCATAACAATCTGGCTTTCATTAATGGATTTAACCATTTTATCAATCGTTTCATTGATTGCAGAAGAGGAAAGGTTGTTTACAACAAGGATTTCAGCCTCTGCGCCTGCCTTTTCAAATGCTCTTGCAGTATCTACCTCGCAGTTTGTGCCCGGGAATGCAGGAATGAATACCTTTGGCTTTGCAACCTTGTTTTTCGCAACAAAGATAGAACGCTCTTTATAAAGCGGAACATCATAAGGCATTTCAGCATCTGCCTTGCTGTCTGTTGGGAATACACCCTCAAGCTTACCTGTCCATGCATCAATAAGCTCATCAACAGTAAGTACCTCGCCGTCAATAATAAATACGCCGTTCTCATTTACAGCACCAAGTTCTACTGCATTTTCAAATTCTGCGCCTGCTGCAAGCTCAAGAACAATATTGCCCTGCTTTGCTGCAAAGAGTGTTTCTTTATCAATATTCTGCGCAAAGGTAAAGCCCATTTTATTACCAAATGCCATTTTGCAGATACAAGCAGCAGCGCCGCCCTCTTTAACTACACTTGCTGAAAGGATACTGCCGTTTCTTACACCCTCGTAAACAGCAACCATAAATGCCATTGCTTTTTCATAAGCAGGAAGACCTGTTTCTTCATCAACAGGAAGCTCTGCCATAACAACCTTTGAGCCTGTACGCTTAAACTGCGCAGAAGCCGTTTTTGAAGCTTCGCTCATACCAACAGCAAAGGAAACAAGCGTTGGCGGAACATCAAGCTCGTTGAATGAACCGCTCATACTGTCCTTACCGCCGATAGACGGTGTGCCATAGCCAACCTGAGCAGAAATTGCACCAAGGAGTGCAGCAGTCGGTTTACCCCAGCGTTTCGGATCGTTGTTTAATCTTTCAAAATATTCCTGGAAAGTGAGTCTTGCTTCAGCAGGATTACAACCAACGCAGGCAAGCTTTGCAAGAGATTCCGTTACTGCAAAAGCAGAGGAATGGAAAGGACTCCAGCGAGAAAGCTTCGGAATAAAGCCGTAGGACATAACGGTTGCAGTATCTGTTTCGCCCTCAAGAAGCGGAATTTTAGCAACCATTGCCTCTTCAGGTGTAAGCTGATATTTACCTGCATACGGCATAAGAACAGTTGCAGCACCGATTGAAGCGTCAAATCTTTCAACAAGACCCTTCTGGCTGCAAACCTCAAGTCTTGAAAGGTTTGCTTTAAGTGCTTCTGCAATGCTCTTATCCTCAAGCTCAGCAGGAACAGCATTTCTGTAGTTTGCATTTTCATCAACAGCTGTAATCACAGCATCTGCATGCTGGGTAACGCCGTTTGTATTTAAGAAATCACGGCTTAAATCAACAATTTTATCGCCTCTCCACATCATTACAAGGCGGTTTGCGCTTGTAACAACAGCAACAGGAGTAGCCTCTAAGTTTTCTTCATTTGAAAGCGCGATGAATTTATCAACATCCTCTTTGTTCAGAACAACAGCCATTCTTTCCTGTGATTCGGAAATAGCAAGCTCTGTTCCGTCAAGTCCGTCATATTTCTTCGGAACCTTATCCAAATCAATATTAAGACCGTCTGCAAGCTCGCCGATTGCAACGGAAACACCGCCTGCACCGAAGTCATTACATCTTTTAATCATTTTTGATACAGCAGGATTGCGGAATAATCTCTGAATCTTTCTTTCTGTTGGCGGATTACCCTTCTGAACCTCTGCACCGCAGGTTTCGATAGAAGAGCTGTTGTGTGCCTTTGAAGAGCCTGTTGCACCGCCGCAGCCGTCACGGCCTGTGCGTCCGCCGAGGAGAACAATAATATCGCCGTCCTGCGGAACCTCACGGATAACATTTTCTTTTGGAGAAGCACCGATAACAGCACCGATTTCCATTCTTTTTGCAACATAGCCGTCATCATAAAGCTCTGTTACCTGACCTGTTGCAAGACCAATCTGGTTACCATAGCTTGAATAGCCCTGTGCCGCACCCGTTGTAATCTTCTTCTGCGGAAGCTTTGCATCAAGTGTTTCTTCAAACGGTGTTGTCGGATCGCCTGAGCCTGTTACACGCATTGCCTGATAAACATATGCTCTGCCGGAAAGCGGATCACGGATTGCACCGCCAAGGCAGGTTGCAGCACCGCCGAAAGGCTCAATTTCTGTTGGGTGGTTATGTGTTTCGTTTTTAAACTGAACAAGCCACTGCTCTGTTTTTCCGTCTATAACAACAGGAACCTCAATAGAGCAAGCGTTGATTTCTTCGCTTTCATCAAGGTTTGTAACAAGACCGCGCTTTTTAAGTACCTTTGTTCCGATGCAAGCCATATCCATAAGGCAAACATCTTTATCTCTGTCGCCATATACTTCTTTTCTGATTTCAAAATACTGATTCAGCGCATCCTCAATGGCTTTTTTGTATCTTCCGTCTTCAATCTCAATTGTATCAAGCTTTGTGCTGAAGGTTGTATGACGGCAATGGTCACTCCAATAGGTATCAATAACCTTAAGCTCTGTTAAGCTCGGATCTCTGTCCTCTGATTTGAAATAATCACGAACCCAGCATAAATCAGCAACGCTCATAGCAAAGCCCATTGCTGCATGATATTCTGCAATTTCATCATCTGTTTTCTGAATAAAGCCTGTAATACGAACAATGTCGGCAGGAACATCTGATGATATATCAAGTGTTTCAGGCAGATCCATAGAAGCCTCTCTTGATTCAACAGGGTTGATGATATAGGACTTGATTTTGTCAAATTCCGCATCACTGATGTTACCCTTAACAGCAATAACCTTTGCGCTTGAAACAACAGGGCGGTCGCCTGCAGTTAAAAGCTGAATACACTGCGCGGCACTATCTGCTCTCTGGTCATACTGACCGGGAAGAAATTCAGTTGCAAAATAACGCCAATCATCTGGAATATCAATTTCATCATAAACATTATCAAGGTTTGGCTCTGAAAGAATTTCATGAACAGCCTGCTCGAATTCCTCTTTGGAAACTCTTTCTGCATCATATCTGTTAATAATTCTTAACGCTTCAATGCCTTTAATGCCAACATTTGTTTTTAAATCTTCAAGAATGTGGCGAGCCTCAATATCGTTTCCTGTTTTCTTTTCAACATAAACACGAAATACATTAGCCATATTTTAGTTCTCCTTGTTTAAAATAATAT
>JAIDLO010000271.1 GCA_029050995.1 Eubacterium sp.
ATTCCTCACCCGGGATGCCAGGCTTTGAAAATCTAGGAACCTGCCTTGTAGGCGTAGCAAAATGCTGATTCCCCCAGCCGCCTTTGCCGCCGTGTGCTGCAACAAAACGCTCAGTTTTGCTCATATCTGCCATAACAGCACCGCTGTTTATTTCCTTGATTACAGTGCCTCTCGGTACTTTGATTTCAAGGCTTTCGCCGTTCTTTCCGTGACGCCTGCCGCCCTCGCCGGGTAAACCGTTTTTAGCGGAATATTTACGCTTGTATCTGAAATCGGCAAGCGTTGCAAGGTTGTCGTCAACAACGAAAACAACATCTCCGCCCTTGCCGCCGTCGCCGCCGTCAGGTCCGCCTGCCGCAACATATTTTTCACGATGAAAGGCAACAGCACCTGCGCCGCCGTCGCCTGCTTTTATTTTAATTTTAGCTATATCTACAAACATTGTTTTTCTTCCTTATTTTAATAATGGCAAAACGGAATTCGTTATAATTCCATAAGCCTTTGCATTTGCGTGCAGTCCGTCATATGTATAGTCTGCGTTAAACAAACCGTTTTTATCGGAAAGCTTATCCGTTAAATCAACAAATTCTGTTTTCTGCTTTTCAGCAACAGCTTTAAGCTTTTCATTCAAAAGCAGAATATCGCTGTTTTTTCTTCTGCCCTGCTTGTTGATCGTTGGGTTAATGGGGTAAACGCTCTCAAGAATGATGTTTATATTTTTGCATCTTTTCTTGGATTGCTCAATGATTTTTTCAACATTTTCAGCAATAAAATCAATGTCAGCGCCAACACCTAAATCATTTGTGCCGATAAGCAAAACGATATTTTTCGGCTTGATGTTCAGCACGGTTTTTTCAAGGCGTTCAAGCAATCTGTCGCTTGTATCTCCGCTGATTCCTCTGTTATATACAGGAATGCCTGTTTCTTTCGTGTATTCCGCAAAAAATTCTGTATGTATATAACCCTCTGTTATGGAATCGCCAACCAAAACCGTTGCGCCTTTCTGGCAGTAATTTTTGTTAAGAAGCTCAAAGCCTTCAGCTCTTGAACGCTTGTAAGCATCATATTCTGTTCTTTTTCTGATTTTATTTAAGTTCATATTCTCACATCCTTGTTAAATAATAACAAATATATAATGAATTATCAACATTATCATTTGGATATTTTCGGATTATTCGTTCTTCCAAAAATGTAATCTGTTGAAACATTATAATAATCAGCAAGCTTAATCAGAATATCAGATGGAATATCTCTTAATCCGTTTTCATATCTGCTGTACTGCGGTTGTTTCATATCAAGATAATCCGCAATTTCTTTTTGCGTTTTATCATGATCTTCTCTCAAATCTTTAATTCTTTTATAATAAGCCAAAATCTCACATCCTATAACTGTTTGGTTATTGACAGAGTAACACATTTATGATATATTATCAGATGTTATAACCATATGGTTATAACACTATTCCGATGCTGCGACGCATAAAGACAATGGGAACAGGCTTCCCCTTGAGGGGAAGCTGGCAACTATGTTGACTGATGAGGTGGAATATATTGTTTGTAGTATATTTTTGTATTACACCTCATCCACCGCAAGCGGTCCCCCTTCCCCTCAAGGGGAAGGCTGGTCGGAGGGGAGTCAGATAGATAAAAAAATTTAATTAAAAATTATTCTTTACAAATAAATATTAATATGTTATAATTCTATCGCTGTAAACGGAATACTCGGTTTTGGGTGTAAGCTCCGTAAGGAGAGATTCACCATTCCCTTTTCTGAGTTTTTCGCTGTTCAGTAAATTTATTTAATGAGGTGAAAAATATGACACAGGCAGAAAAGCAGGCTATCATTGCTGAATATGCAACTCACGAGGGCGACACAGGTTCTCCTGAAGTTCAGATTGCTGTTCTTACAACAAGAATCAACGAGCTTACAGCTCATCTTAAGATTCATAAGAAAGACAATCATTCACGCAGAGGTCTTCTTAAAATGGTAGGTCACAGAAGAAACCTTCTTGCTTACCTTTACAAGAGCGATATTGAAAGATACCGTGCACTTATTGCAAAGCTTGGTATCCGTGATACTCTTGACAGATAATGAAAACATGGCAGACGATAGGAAGCTATCGTCTGCTTTTCATCATTAAAGCCATCTAAAGGAGGGTAACTATAGTAGTAAATTGAGCATATAAAGCAGAATTGTGTGCTGAATTTATTACTATTGCACCTCCTTTTGATATAAAAAATTTATTTTAAAGAGAGGTAAAACTATGTTTTTCAAAAATTTCAAAACATGGGAAACTGAATTTGCAGGCCGTAAATTTGTTCTTGAAACAGGCAAAATGGCTGGTCTTGCAAACGCTGCATTCCTTGCACGCTATGGCGAAACAGAAGTGCTTTGCACAGTAACAGCTTCCGCAAAGCCAAGAGAGGGCGTTGATTTCTTCCCGCTTTCCGTTGATTACGAAGAGAAAATGTATTCTGTCGGCAGAATCCCTGGCTCATTCCTTCG
>JAIDLO010000028.1 GCA_029050995.1 Eubacterium sp.
GTGATTTTGTGAGGATATATAAGTTCTGCCTGTTTTTGTATTCTTAACAGGCTGGTTAACACCTCTGTGTCCGTATTTCAGTTTTGTTGTTTCAGCACCCATTGCAAGCGCCAAAAGCTGATGACCAAGGCAAATGCCGAAAATAGGCTTTTTGCCGATTAGCTTTTTAAGTTCTTCGATACATTCTGTATTTTCGCTCGGATCGCCGGGACCGTTTGAAAGCATAATTCCGTCCGGATTCAGATTTAAAATATCTTCTGCCTTTGTGTTATAAGGCACAACCGCAACATTGCAGCCTCTTTTTGCAAGCTCGTTTGCAATGTTGTCCTTTTTGCCGTAATCAAGAAGAACAACATTGTATTTGTGTTCCTCGCTTGGTACAAGCGTAGGCTTGTCAACAGAAGTTGCTTCAACTGCATTTTTAACAGAATATTCTTTCAGCTTATCATAATCAACATAATTCGGGTTAGAGCAGATTTTTGCGTTCATAACGCCGCTTTCTCTGATGATTTTTGTAATTTCTCTTGTGTCAACATCATAAACGCCGATAATGTTGTTGTCCTTAAGATATTCGTCAAGCGTTTTTCCGCATCTGAAATTAGACGGATTATCGCATTTTTCTCTTACAATATAAGCAGAAACATAGGATTTGCTGCTTTCGCTGTCCTCGTCAATAAATCCGTAATTTCCGATAAGCGGAAATGTCTGAAGAACAATCTGTCCGTAATAGCTTGGATCGGTTAAGGTTTCAATATATCCGCACATACCTGTTGTAAAAACAAGCTCGCCCTCAATATTTCCGCCCGCACCGAAACGCTTTCCTTCAAAAATATGCCCGTCTGCAAGGCATATATAAACTTTTTCGTTATCCATTTTCATCATCCTAAAAGCTTAACTAAAACTGCTTTCTGTGCGTGAAGCCTGTTTTCAGCTTCATCAAAAATTTCGTCTGCGTGTGCTTCAAATACCTTAGCGGTAATTTCCTCTTCTCTGTGTGCAGGTAAGCAGTGAAGCACCATTGCGTCATTATGTGCAGCTTCCATAACTGCATCATTAATCTGGAAGTCCTTGAAGATTTTTTCGCGTTCTGCCTTTTCCTCTTCCTGTCCCATAGAAGCCCAAACATCTGTGTAAAGAATATCTGCGTCCTTTGCGCAAGCAAGAATATCTGATGAGCAGATGAATGTTCCGTTTTCTTCTGCCCATTTCATAATTTCAGCATCCGGCTTGTAGCCGTCCGGGCAGGCGATCGCACATTCCATGCCCATTTTGATTGCGCCTACAATAAGGCTGTTTGCCATATTGTTTCCGTCGCCGATAAAGCAGAGTTTAAGTCCGTCAAAAGAGTTTTTATGCTCACGGATTGTCATAAGGTCTGCAAGCACCTGGCAAGGATGGCAGTAATCTGTAAGTCCGTTGATAATCGGAATAGAACCGTATTCAGCTAAATCCTCAACCTCTTTCTGTTCAAAGGTTCTGATCATAATGCCGTCAAGATAGCGGGAAAGAACTCTTGCTGTGTCCTCAACAGGCTCGCCTCTGCCAATCTGCAAATCTCTGTTTGAAAGGAATAAAGCCTGGCCGCCAAGCTGATACATACCTGTTTCAAAAGAAACTCTTGTTCTTGTTGAGCTTTTCTGGAAAATCATTCCAAGTGTTTTTCCTTTTAAAAGATGATGCTCAATGCCGTGCTTTGTTTCGTATTTAAGCTGGTCTGCAAGATTTAAAATATCAAGAATATCGTGTGTGCTTAAATCCTGTAATTTCAATAAATGCTTCATTTTTCAATTACCTCTTTCAGTATATTTAATCCTTTATTAATTTCTTCATAGCTTATGTTAAGTGCGGGCAAAAGCCTTATCTTTGTCTTAGCCGTAAGCACTAAGAGCCCTTTTTCAAGGCAGGTGTTTACAACCTCTTTTGCATCCTTTTCGGTTTCAATGCCAAGCATTAAGCCCATACCGCTTATGCTTTTAACACCCTTAACATTCTTTAAAAAGTCAACAATGTATTCGCTTTTTTCGGAAACGCTCTTCATAAATACATCATCAATTCTCTTAACAATGCTTACTGCGCCTGCTGCTGCAACAGGGTTACCGCCAAAGGTAGAGCCGTGTGAGCCTGCAGTAATATGGCTTTCAACCTTTTCGCCGAATAAAACTGCGCCCATAGGCAAGCCGCCTGCAATGCCTTTTGCAGTGCTGACAATATCAGGCTCAATGCCGAAATTCATATATGCAAAATATTTGCCCGTTCTGCCGTTTCCTGTCTGTACCTCGTCTACAACAATCAGAATGTCTTTTTCTTCTGCAAGTTTTTCAATTTCTTTAACGAAGCTTTCGTCAAGATTTAAAACGCCGCCTTCGCCCTGAACACATTCAAACATAATTGCGCAAACATCATCTGTTGCCATTTCTCTGAGCTGTTCAATGTCGTTGGCAGGGCAGTGCTTAAAGCCCTCAGTAAACGGCGCAAAGTTTGTGTGAAAGCTGTCCTGTCCTGTTGCGGCAAGCGTTGTTATTGTTCTTCCGTGAAAGGAATTAACAAGTGTAATAATTGTGCTTCGTCCCTCGCCGTATTTGTCAAAGCTGTATTTTCTTGCGTATTTGATTGCACCCTCGTTTGCTTCAGCACCGCTGTTTGAGAAAAACACCTTTTTCATTCCCGTTTTCTCGCAAAGAAGCTTTGCAAGCTCAGCGCAAGGCGCGGTGTAGTAAAGATTGGAGGTGTGCTGTAATTTATCAAGCTGATTGATAACAGCCGCTTTCCATTCGTCATCAGCAATTCCGAATGCTGTAACGCCGATACCCGAGCCGAAATCAATGTATTCCTTTCCGCTTTCATCATAAAGCGTAGAGCCCTTTCCCTTTGTAAGCTCAACATTAAATCTGCCGTAGGTTGGGGCAATATATTCTTTATCAATTTCTTTTGTGTTCATTTTTTATCACCTGCTTCTGAACATTGTTCCCATACCTTCGTCAGTAAGAAGCTCCATAAGAATAGAGTGGGGAACTCTGCCGTCTATAATAAATGCTTTTTTTACACCTTCACGAAGTGCGCTTGTCATGGAATCAATCTTAGGAATCATACCGCCGCTGATTACGCCGTCAGCAATCAGTGCAGGCACATCGGAGATATACACTCTGTGAATCAGTGTGCTGTCGTCATCCTTATCTCTTAAAAGCCCAACAACATCTGTCATTGAAACAAGGGTTTCAGCCTTTAATGCACCTGCAACGGCAGATGCAACAGTGTCAGCATTAATGTTGTAGCAATTGCCGTCCTCGTCATAACCGATTGTGGAAATAACGGGAATAAAGCTGTTTGCAAGAACCTCGTTTACAACATCCATATTGATTTCTGTTATTTCGCCAACATAGCCGTGCTTGTCATCAAGCGGCTTGCATTTAATCATATTGCCGTCCATACCTGAAAGCCCGATTGCGTGACCGCCGAGGTTTCCGATCTGGCAAACCAGATCTTTGTTTACCTTGCCTGCAAGCACCATCTGAACAACATTTGCCGTTTCTTTTGTTGTAACTCGAAGTCCGTCAACAAATTCACTCTGAATATGCATAGCGTCCAGTGTTTTATTTATTTCGGGGCCGCCGCCGTGAACAAGAACAACCTTGATTCCAACTGTTGAAAGAAGAACCAGATCGTGCATAACAGCCTCTTTAAGCTCTTCATTTATCATAGCGTTTCCGCCGTATTTAACAACAACAATCTTCTGGCGGTATGCCTGAATGTGCGGTAATGCGTGTGCAATAACATCCGCTTTCATTGCATTTGTAATATCCATTTTGTAACTCCTTAATATTTATATCCGTTTATCAGGTGCGATAATCTCCATTGATTTTCACATAATCATATGTTAAATCACAACCCCAAGCAGTTGCGTTTTCATTTCCTTGATTAAGATTAACAAGAACCTGGATTTCATCGCTTGAAAGTATTTTTGCTGCTTCTTCTTCGCTGAATTCAACACCTGCTCCGTTCCTGCAAACAGCAACAGTGCCGAATTCACTCTTTAAATCAACATCAACCTTTGTGATATCAAATTCTGCATCTGCATATCCGATTGCGCAAAGAACTCTGCCCCAGTTTGCATCTTCTCCGAATATTGCACATTTGAATAGGGTAGAGCCGATAACTGATTTTGCAATTATTATTGCATCGTCTTTTGTCGGGCAGCCTGTGCAGATACATTCAAGGAGCTTGCTTGCGCCTTCGCCGTCTTTTGCAAGCATTCTTGTAAGATTAGCCATAACCTCATATAAAGCAGTCTTAAATGTTTCAAAAGCTTCGTTTGTTTCGGTAATCTCATTATTTCCTGCAAGTCCGTTTGCCATTAATGAAACCATATCATTTGTGGATGTATCGCCGTCAATTGAAAGACAATTGTATGTTACTTTAACAATTTCATCAAGTGCTTTCTGAAGCATTTCTGATGATATAGCAACATCTGTTGTAATGAAATTAAGCGTAGTTGCCATGTTCGGATGAATCATACCCGAGCCTTTAGCCATACCGCCAAGATGACAAATCTTGTCGTCAATTTCAAATTCAACGGCATATTCTTTCTTAATTGTGTCCGTTGTCATAATAGCTGTTGCTGCTTCTTCATTGCCTTCGTATGAAAGCTTTTCAGCTAATTCGCCAATTCCGTTTTCAATTGGCTCAATTGGAAGAATCTGACCAATTACACCCGTTGAAGCAACAATAACTTCTTCTGCCTTAATGCCAAGCTCGTTTGCAGCAAGCACACACATTCTTGTTGCCTTTTCCTCGCCGTCTGCATTGCATGTGTTTGCGTTTTTTGAATTTACAATAACGGCTCTTGATTTTCCGTTTGTTTTTTCAAGGTTCTTTTTTGTAACTAAAATAGGTGCGCCTTTAACTTTGTTTGTTGTGTACACTGCAGCTGTACTGCAAAGTGTATCACTTAAAATTAAACCTAAATCGTTTTTATGTGGTTTATCCGGATTTTTATTATCTATAGCAGGCTTTTTAATTCCGCAGTAAATACCGCTTGCCTTAAAGCCCTTTGCGGCACATATGCCGCCGTTAATAACTTTCATATGTTCATTCTCCTATAACTAAAGATTTATATTCGTCAATTCCAAGGCTTAAATTCATACATTGAATTGCAGCGCCTGATGCGCCCTTGCCAAGGTTGTCAAATCTTGAGGTAATCACAATTCTGTCGTCATTGCCGTTTACCTCAATTTCCATATCGTCTCTGCCGTAAAAATTATTTGCGCCAATCATATTCTCTGTAAAGCCAACAGGGCGAACCTTAACAGCTTTTTTGCCCTCGTAATGCTCTGCAAGAATATCTCTTACATCGTTTAATGCATATTTCTTGTTCATCATATTTGTAAAGAGGGGAATGCTTACAACCATTCCGCATTTGTAATCGCAAATCATCGGCGAAAAAATCGGTGTCTGACCTAATCCGCTGATTGCAACCATTTCTTTAAGATGCTTGTGGTTCTGTGTTAAAGCGTACTGCCTTGGGCTGTCCAGCTCAACATCTCTGTTCAGGTCCTCATACTGAGCAATCGCCTTGTTGCCTGCACCGCTGTATCCTGAAACTGCAAAGCAGGTAAGGGGATAGTCTGCTGAAATAACGCCGTGTGCAACAAGCGGAGCAACGATTGCGTTAAAACCGCTTGCATAACATCCCGGGTTTGCAATAAGCTGATTGGTCTCAATTCGTCGTCTGAAATCCTCGGATAATTCCGGAAAGCCGTAAGCCCAGTTTGGATTTGTTCTGTGTGCCGTTGAAGCATCAATTATCTTTGTTTTCGTATTGTCTTTATCTAAGAGTGAAACAGCCTCAATAGCTGCAGCATCAGGCAAGCAAAGAAAAGTAATGTCTGATGCATTAATGAATTTCTTTATTTCGTTTGTATCTTTTCTCTTGTCCTCATCAATGATAAGAAGCTCAATATCCTCTCTTTGAAGCAGGCGGTCTTTAATTCTTAATCCTGTTGTGCCTGCCTGTCCGTCAATGAATACTTTTGTCATTTTTATGCATAAACTCCCATTTAATATTAATTATTATTACTTATTATACACGAGCATAATTTATTGTCAATAGAAAAGGTGCAAAAACTTATAAATATGCACAATAATGAATATTTATGCATAAACTATTATGCTTTTTATGCACTTTATAGCCTATATAAGCAGGGAAGAAATCTTCTCTGTCATTTTTACTTTGTTGACTTTAATCAAACATTTGTTTAATCTGTTGCTTTGTCCCTTAATTCTTTGTGTAAAGGAGAGGATTAAAATAACAGAAAGTATCATTATTGCAATAATTGCTATGATCGGCACTTGTGCAGGCTCATTCGGCGGTATCATTACTGCTTCTAAACTAACAAATTTCAGACTTGAAAAGCTTGAAGCAAAGGTAGATAAGCATAACAATTTTGCAGAAAGAATACCTGTGGTTGAGGAAAAAATAAAGGTCTTGAACCATAGAATTGAAGATTTGGAAAAGGAGAAATAGTGTGAAAAATCACACTATTTCGATTATATTGCCCTCAAAATTTGCCGGCGGCATAATTTTGAGATGGCTAAATTCACATTCACGCCTTGTCTGGCTACAACAAGGGTATTTTCGTGGATTTTTGTTACTATTTGTAGCCAGAAAGGCTATGTGAATTATAATGAAATTTACAAAAGAAACATTTAAAAGAATGTTCAGAACATTCCTGCAGGCGGCAATTGCTTATGCGGTTGCAAATTTTGCACTGATTGATTTATCAAGAGGAAAGGATGTTGCAAAGTCTGCCATTATCGGATTGTTGGTTTCAGCAGTAGCTGCAGGCTTGTCTGCAGTTATGAATTTGCAGCCGGTAGAACAGCTCGGCGGTTCAACAAATCTTACATTTGAATCGTGGGTAAAGCTGTATCTCGGCAAGAAAACCGATTGGGACGGTTGGTACGGCGTGCAGTGTGTAGATTTAATTGATTGTTATATCAACAAATGCCTCGGCTTGAAAGTAGGCTATTGGGGCAATGCAAAATATTGGTGGCTTGAAAGAAAAACAAGTGCATGGCTCAAAGAAAACTTTGAATTTATTACACCTACATACAAAAACGGCGAATTGAAAAAAGGCGATATCGGTATCAGAACAAGCGGAACATACGGACATATCTTTGTTATTGCCGAGCCAGACGCAAATGGCAGTTTTGCATATTACGATCAGAACGCAACAGGCAATGGGGATGCAATGACTTTAAGAACAAAAGCATATAACAGTTCTAATATCAACGGCATCCTCAGACCGAAAAACCAAGCACCGCTTAAATCAGCCACAGCGACACCTAAAATCCCATTTAAGAAAGGCGATACTGTAACGCTTACAACGAATGTAAATGTACGCACAGGCGCAGGAACAAGCTATAAGCAGAAAACAGTATCTCAGCTTACAACAGACGGAAAGAAACGCGCAACCTCTGCAAAAGGCAAGGATAAAGCCGTTCTCAAAAAAGGCACAAAGGTAACAATCCAAGCCATTAAACTTGTAGGTTCAGACCTCTGGGCACAAATCCCCTCAGGCTGGATATGCCTGAGATATAACGGTAAGAATTATGTAAAGTAACAAAAAAATCCCTATTCTGAATTCAGAATAGGGATTTCTAATATTAGATAAAAATAAAAAGCCCCGTACCTCATAGAGTGGGCTTTCAGGGCTTTTCGTGCTGGAGCTGATAACCGGACTTGAACCGGTGACCTCATCCTTACCAAGGATGTGCTCTACCACCTGAGCCATATCAGCAAAAAAATGGCGACCCGGAACGGACTTGAACCGTCGACCTCCTGCGTGACAGGCAGGCGTTCTAACCAGCTGAACTACCGGGCCGTTTGCTTGCAAGTGGTATTATACAAAACAGTTTGCTCAATGTCAAGTAAAATTGAAAAATAATTGTAAAAAAACCTCGGTGTGAACCGAGGTTTTCATTTTCAGCATTTATAATTGTTATAAGATTAAACAATACCCTGAGCCATCATAGCATCTGCAACTTTAAGGAATCCTGCAATGTTAGCACCTGCAACAAGGTTGCCCTCCATGCCGTACTTCTTAGCAGCTTCACAGCTGTTCTTGTAGATGTCTTCCATGATTTTCTTGAGCTTCTTGTCAACCTTTTCAAAGCTCCAGCTGTATCTTGCACTGTTCTGGCACATTTCAAGTGCTGATGTAGCAACACCGCCTGCGTTTGTAGCCTTTGCAGGTCCGAAGAGAACGCCGTTGCTCTGGAATTCAGCAATAGCTTCAGGAGTTGAAGGCATATTAGCACCTTCGCATACAGCGATTACGCCGTTAGCAACAAGTGTTTTAGCCTCTTCGCCGTTAAGCTCATTCTGAGTAGCGCAAGGAAGAGCAATGTCACATTTAACTGTCCATACACCTCTGCAGCCTTCATGATATTCAGCTTCCGGATGTGTGTTAACATATTCAGAAATTCTCTTTCTCTGAACTTCTTTAAGCTCTTTGATAAGATCAAGGTCAATTCCGTTGTTGTCAACAATATAGCCGTTTGAATCGCTCATTGTAATAACTTTAGCGCCAAGCTGAGTAGCTTTTTCGCAAGCATAGATAGCAACATTACCTGAGCCTGAAATAGCAACAGTTTTGCCCTCAAATGATGAATTATGATCATTGAGCATAGCTTCTGTGTAGTAGCAAAGACCATAACCTGTAGCTTCAGTTCTTACAAGAGAACCGCCATAGTTAAGACCTTTACCTGTAAGCACGCCAACATTCTCGTTTCTGAGTCTCTTGTACTGACCGAAAAGGAAACCGATTTCACGGCCGCCAACACCGATGTCACCTGCAGGAACATCAGTATCTGCACCAATGTGTTTTGAAAGCTCTGTCATAAAGCTCTGGCAGAAACGCATCACTTCCATATCGCTCTTGCCCTTAGGATTAAAGTCTGATCCGCCTTTGCCGCCGCCGATTGGAAGACCTGTTAAGCTGTTTTTGAAAATCTGCTCAAAGCCAAGGAATTTGATAATTCCTTCGTAAACAGATGGATGGAAACGAAGTCCGCCCTTGTATGGTCCGATAGCGCTGTTAAACTGGATTCTGTAACCTCTGTTGATCTGAACTTTACCGTTGTCATCAACCCAAGGTACTCTGAATTTGATAATTCTTTCAGGTTCAACAATGCTTTCAAATACACCTCTTTCGATGTATTCAGGGTGAGCTTCCGCAACGCCCACGAGAGATTCAAGCACTTCGTAAACTGCCTGGTGGAATTCAGGTTCGTTTGGGTTACGCTTGATAACTCTTTCATAAAGACCAGCAAGATATTCATTATTAATTGCCATTTTCTTGTCCCTCTTTCATTTTAATTTGATTATATTTCTGTTTCAAAGTCTTCAGGATATTTTTTATAATGTCTATAAAGTTGAATTTTCGCCGCA
>JAIDLO010000029.1 GCA_029050995.1 Eubacterium sp.
CATTTTTTCTTTCATCTCATCTTCATGTTCATCAAAAACATTTCTTGCCAGCATTCTGTAATAATCTGTATATTCATCAATCAAAATATTGATTCTACATTCTTTTTGACCATATGACTCTGAAATATATTCTGTTGAGCAGATGGTCTGCTTATCTATATCTGAAATTCCTTCATTACTATTTGGAATATTTGTATATTCGTCAGATCCACTCATAATACCAATTCTATAATCAACAGTGGTATTATCATTTGTATCTGCAAATTCATGAGATACAAACGAAAAACCGAGGCAGGAAAACAGAATTGTTGTAACAAGAAGAATACTTACAGCAACTTGATTGCCTTTATGAAAAGCCATACTTCTTTTTGCAAGGAGCTTTGGAACGGAATAATTCTTCTGCGTTTTGATTTTTTTGATTTTCATTTTGCGGGCAACATCAACATTTCGGATTGCCTGCATAGGGGTTATTCTTGTTGCATGGATAATCGGAATCAAGGCAGCAAGCATAACGGTTACCAGGCCTACTGCGCCGCAGACAACAATTGATTTTACATCAATTGTTAAAACAAAACCCTCACCGAAAACATTTGAAAGTGCAAGCACAAAGAGATAAGAAATTACAAGGCTTATAGGAATGGATATTAATGATATAATCAACGCTTCCCTGCCTAATAATTTTATAATCTGCCTTCTTGTTGTACCTACTGCACGAAGCATTCCAATCTGCTGTCTTCTTTCTTTAATGTTTGAATTAAAGGAATTGATGATTGCAATACAAGAGGCTAAAGCAAGAACAACGCCGATAATGCCGGCAAATGTAATAAGCATTTCCATTGATTCATTGTTGAGCTGGAAAGCATAACGATAAGCCGCATGAAGCATTACAAATTCCTGATTTTCAGTTACTTCAATATCATCAGGAATATCGTATTTTTCATTTATATACTTGTTAAACTCGCTGTATTCATCGTTATCGATTTTAATGCCGTCTTCATCAATGTAATATTCCGGATAATCAAAATCTGCAAAGGTTAAATAGGAAACAAGGCTTTCTTTTCCGCCGACATCTGTTTTTGCTCCCTCGCAAACAAAGGCTGACGGAATATTTCTTAAAAATTCTCCATCTGTTGTTCTTTCAATCCCCGATGCTTTATCCTTAACTATGCCGACAAGCTTATAAGTTTTCTGATTTGAATTCTTTATGTGAGAAATACCATTCTGCGGAAAAACATCAAGGCTGATTTCATCGCCGATTTTTGCTTCAATGCCAAGCCTTGCAAGTACAGTCTGTTCAATAGCTATTTCATTTTCCTGTGTTGGATATGCGCCCTCAATAAAAGACTGATAGGAAAGCCTTTTGGCGGTATCATCAAGCCAAGCGATATAAAAGCCGTTTTCTATATTCTCGGCATCTGCTGATGCATAGCCTATCATATGTGCAAAGCCGTATTCATCAATATAGCCGTCATTCTTTGCTTCCTTCATACCTTTTTCGGTAACATTCAGCATAATAACATCCTGTGTGCCTATACTATTTCTGCCCATTTCAAGCTCAGATGCATTCAGGCTGAATATAGAAATGATTACACTTGAGGAAAAGACCATTGAAAGAATAATGCCGATAATCATAATGGTATATTGCTTTTTATGTTTTGTAAGATTGCCTAAAGCAAGTGTATTAATTGTTAATTTCTTTTTCACGGTTTATTCCTCCGCCGATTTACTATCTCTGACAATTTTACCGTCTTCAATGGTTAAAATTCTATCTGCCTGTTCAGCAACATGCAGGTCATGGGTAACAAGAATAAGCGTTACGCCAAGCTCTTTACTTGCAAATTTAAGAAGAGAAAGCACTTCCCTACCGCTTTTACCGTCAAGGTTACCCGTTGGCTCATCGGCAAAAAGGATTGCAGGCTTATTTGCAAGCGCTCTTGCAATAGCAATTCTCTGCTGCTGACCGCCTGAAAGCGCTGACGGAAGATGCTCTACGCGATCCTCAATACCAAGGATTTTTATAATTCTTTCAAGATATTCTTCATCCGGTTTTTTCTTATCAAGCATAATCGGAAGAAGAATATTTTCATAGCCTGTTAATTCCTGAACAAGATTGTAAGACTGGAATACGAAGCCGAAGCGTCTGCGTCTTAAAATAGAAAGCTGATTATCATTATAATCGGAAAGCTTTTTATCGCCGTAGGTTACATATCCTGCGGTTGGATATTCAAGGCTGCTTAACATATGAAGAAATGTTGATTTACCCGAACCGGACGGACCTGTTATTGCGCAGAACTCGCCCTGCTCAAAAGATACGGTTACATCATCAACCGCTTTTACTACATTTTCTCCGCTGAGATATTCCTTTGTTAAATTTGTACATTCAATGATTTTCATGGTAAAAATTCCTTTCACTTAATTTTCGTTAGCTTAATCATAAAACATCAATCTTTCAATAACCTTACTTTAATCTTAAGATTTCGTAAGATTTCATAAAATTTGGAAAAATTACTAATATGCATAAAAAAATAATAAACTTTTAAAAAAAACAGTGCAATATGCTTAAAACTATGTTATAATGGATTGAATAAACACAGAAGGGGGAATTTTTATATGTCTGAAAAAGGCGGTTCAAAAGTGAAAGAACTTTTTACAGATATAAAAACACACTGGAAAAAGCCCGCTCAGGGCAAATATGTTCCGTACAGAGAATACCTTGATATTCTTGTTGGTAACGGAAGCAACTATGTAGGCAATAAAACACTGGAATACCTTACCTTCGCGGCAGGCTGTTATTTGATGATGTATCATTACAAGCTGCCGTATCTGACATTCTCCATTATAGCGCTTATCAATATGCCGCTTAACTATATATGGACAATGATGGGTTGGGTAATCAACGACAACCTTGGCTTTTTGCCCAAGAAAACAGAACGAAAATTCAACGGCGTATATCTGCTTCTGATCGTTATAGGTCTGGCAATGATTATCGGCGACTTTTCGCAGCTGTTTAATCAATCGGGTAAATTCGTTACATATCTGAATGGATTAGAGGGTATCAATGCCGCCTCGGCATTCAAAATCCTCGGAACACATATTTTATGGAACGGTTGGTCCGGCGCAAGAAACATTTTCTGGCGTAAAAAGCTTGTTCCGAAATTCGGAAGATATAAGTATTCATTATATTGTGATACAATTCCGAAGGTTATTATGGTATTTGTTATCGGCTGGCTGCCTTTCTATACCACAATTACGGATGTTCCTACAAGAGTTTGGGTTGCCAACCTCTTATTCGCAATTTACAATCTGTACGGCTATGCAGGTTCTAAGGGTCCGCTTGAAATTTGCGCACAGAACTGCAGCCCGAATGCCCGTGAAAGAATTTTTGTAAGAACATATCCGATTAAGCTTTCACACTTTGCACAGTCCATACTTGCAATTCTTCTTCCTGTATTCATTGGTATGACAAAGGATGAATGGGCTGATATCGCTGTATTCAAATACATTATTCCGTTTACATTCCTTGTATCTGCTGCACTTACATTGATATTTGCAGGAAGAATCAAGGAAAGAATTCCGCAGCCGCCTATTGAAAAGAAGGTTACGATCAAATTCTGGGACGGTATCTTCGGCGTAATGAGAAACAAGTACAGATGGACATTAACGATTGTTGGTCTTCTTGATTCTCTCGGCAACGGTATGCTTGCATTTACAACAATTCTTTATCTGTATACCTTCCGTATGAGCGGTCTTACATACAGCTTGATTGTTGCTCTTGTTTCCTTTGCAGGCACACCGCCGGATCTCTTTACACCATACTTTATAAAGAAATTCACTTACAAGCAGATTATGATTTTCTTCCAGCTTTCAAGAGCTGTAAGCTACACTGTAATCGTTTTATGCTATCTGTTCTGCGGAGATAATCTTGTTCTTTGCGGTACGATCAGCGTTATTATGCTGTTCTTTACCGAAATGGTTCAGACAGTTCCGAAATCCGTTGGCTACGATATGGATGTTCGTATCAACGACTATCAGATGTATCTTTCAGGCGAAAGACTTGAAAACTTCTCCGGTGTATTCGGCTGGTTTACAGGTCCTATCACCTCATTTGTTGGTATGATTATTCCGCTTTTACTTTTAAAATTCGGCTTTAACAGTAACTGGGATGTATTATTTATAGATTCAGCAAGAATTAAAATCATCGTTATCCCTATTATCTTTGATATTGTTGGCTATCTTCTTATGACAATTCCATATTTCTTCTGGGATTTCAATGATGAAAAGCACAGCAAGGTTATTCAGGTTCTTCGCCGCCGTGAAGAAGTAACACGACAGCAATATGAAGCTGAGCATGGAATTGCAGACGAAGAAGCAGCTGTTGAGGCTGTTGAAGAAGTAAAAGAAGTTGAGGAGGTGATGTCATGAAGAAGAAAGATAAAAAGGTAAATGACGATTTCCTTGCGCAGGAAGCTCAGGAAGAGCAGAATGCTGCTAACCAGTACTCGATTGACATCCCTGAGGACGAAATATGGACTTATCAGATTGAAGGTCTTCAGCCTCCGCACATCAGCCAGCCGTTCAAAAATGCAAAAGCAAAAAAGATAATCGTTGTTATTGCACTTTTGATTGCTATCGGTTTGGCAATGTATTTCTCCGTTCGTGCAGTGCACAGTGATCCGTATGAGTACAAAGAACTTGAGGACGGAACCTATGAGCTTGTTAAATTCTCAAATCCGGGCGACATAATTGATGTTACAATCGACTATGTTGTTGATTTGGAAACAGGCAAAAAAGACACATCAAAGCCGATTTCCGTTGTTGATGCATTTGCTTTCAACTGTGACGAAAAGCTGAATTCAATTTCATTCGGTAAGGATGTTAAATCCATTGACGGAAAATCAATATACAGCTGTTGGTGGATTACAAATGTATTTATTGATGATGAAAACCCATATTATTGTGATATTGACGGCGTAATTTACAACAAGGATTTAACAGAGGTTATCTTCTACCCGAATGATCACGATAAGTATTTAAGAGGAAAGCTTGGATACGACAATCTTGTTGATGACAACGGTCAGCCTATGGAAGAGCTTTGGGGCACAACTGAGAAATATGATGAAGCTTTCTTTGCTGAGTACAACAAGCAGATTAGAACATATGTTGTTCCGTCAACAGTAACAAAGATTGGCGAGCTTGCTTTTGCTTATTCAAACATTACAGACCTTTATATTCCTGAAGGCGTTAAGAAAATGGAATCTATGGCTGTATTCAAGAATACAGAGCTTCGCAATCTTTACAGCTATACAACAGACAAGAAGATAAGCGATGTTACCTACAAGGCTGTTGATTCGATGAAAACTGTTTACAATTCACTCCCTGAGGGACTTGAATATATAGGCTCAGACTGCTTCTATTACTGCAGAAATCTTTCCTATATGTACATTCCAAGCTCCGTAACTTATATCGGACATCACGCTTTCTGGGATGCAATTTATAAGGAAGACAAAGAGCTTAAGGGTATAACAGCAATTAACACAGACGCAGATGAAGAAACATTCAACAAGGTTAAAACCGGCGATGAATGGCGTCCTAAGTATGATTACATGCTTTTCAAGAAATCAGTTGACATCAATTATTCAGCTGAAAGACAGTAAACCATAATTAAATAGCAACAAAAAAGAGCAGTTTTGAAATGGATAAAACCATTTCAAAACTGCTCAAATTTTTTATTCCATTGCTTCATAGCCGTCTATATGCGGAATGCAGATAGAAATTAAAAGACCGCCGTTTTTATTTTCAACACCAATAATGCCGTGATGCTTTTCGATAATTGCTTTTGTAATGGCAAGCCCGATTCCCGCCCCGCTTGGCGGTGCATCAGCCGTGCGGTAAAACCTTGTAAACAGATTCGGGATTTCTTCATCGGAAAGCCCTCCTCCGTTATCCAGAATATCAATCGTTGTTGAATGGCTGCTGTCTTTAATATCTATATGAATAGCACCCTCTTTATCTGTATGCTCACTTGCATTTTTTACAATATTGCCGATTGCTTCGGACAACCAGGATTTATCACAGCGCAATTTACTTTTGCCGTCAACGCTGTAAGATTTTGACGGAAAAAGATGATAAAATTCAGTAAGCATTTCTTCTACAATATCACGAACCTCATAGATTTGAAAATCCATAACATAGGAATCCGACTTGATTTTTTCAAGCCTTAAAAGCTTTTGAATCAGATTTTCCATTCGCTCGATCAGTTGAAGCTCCTTTTCGGTATGCTCAGACGGCGAAGCGGAATTTTCCATTTCACAATAAAGGCGAAGCCCTGCGAGCGGCGTTTTAAGCTGATGAGATATATCCGAGATAAATTCTTCATTCTTCTTTGTTTCAAGAAGCGTATTGCTTTTTTCACGCGTTATGATATGCTGAAGATCCGAAACGCTGTTCTGCAGCATAGCAAAGTTATTATCCATAACGCTGAAATCCGTTAAAGTGCCGTTATTGATAAATTCATCAATGCTTTTTCTGAGCTTTGTAATCCAACGCTGCTGTTTTATTTTGAATATCAGAACAATGATTAAAAGAACAAGCAAAGCGGCAATTACCGCAAAAAGAATCATTTCAAGATCAGTCATTAATGTTCCTCCCAACGATAGCCAACACCGCGAATTGTTGCAATATACTCTGCTCCGATTTTTTCACGCAGACGGCTGATATGAACAGAAAGCGTATTATCATCAATAAAATTATTGTTGTCATCCCAGATATTCTGAAGTAGTGTATTTCTTGTAACGATAATACCGTTATTTCGGATAAGAATAGACAAAATCTGAAATTCAGTTGGCGTAACAAAAATATTTTCTCCATTTTTCATTACAGTTAAATTCTGCGAATTAATGGAAACATCCTTGCTTTTTACTACGGAATTACTGTTTCTTCTGAGAAGCGCACGAACACGCGAAAGAAGCTCCAACAGCTTAAACGGCTTGGTTACATAATCATCAGCGCCTGCATCAAGCCCGCGAACAATCTGTATTTCATCATCACATGCCGTTAAAAACAGAATCGGCGTATTATTATCTGTTTTTCTGAATTCAGCACACAAATCAAGACCGCTTCCGTCAGGCAGCATTACATCAAATATGATTAAATTATATCTTGAATTGGAAATTGCCTCCCTTGCTCCCTTACAGGTACTTGCAGTTTCTGTTGCATACCCCTCTTTTTGAAGCATTTCGGAAAGTCCATCTCGCAAAAAGGCATCATCCTCAAGTATAAAAATTCTTTCGTTCATTTTTTTACCTCACTTGTTTGATTGCCTTTATCTTAACACATAAAGAGATTTAAGGCAAATTACAATAAAATAAAGATTAAAAAAACTGATTTCATTTACACAATGAAATCAGTTTTTTTGCAATTTAAATATTTTAGTCTGCAGCCGCCGTTACAAAGCTCTGCATAATCACAGGCAGAGCAATGCGCAGATGCCTTATAATTTCTGAATTCCGTTAACTTTTCATTTGTTATCCAATTATCAAAATTCAGAAATTCTGCATCCCCTACTGTTTCGTTCCAGAAGGAGCAAGGCTTATAATTGCCGTTTACATCAATTGCAATATACATATTTCCGCCAAAGCAGCCGTTAGCATCAACCTTATTCATCAGCTTTTTGGATATCAGCTTTGAATATGCAATTTCCTGCATAGATGAACAATCATAAAGAAATTTCAGCCTGCTTTTTCTTTGCAGAGACTTGAGCTTTTCAAACACAAGCGGCATCATATCATCCATAGGCAAATCATCAATTTCCGTGTTTTTATCCGTTCTTTTATATCTTAAAAACAGAATTTTATTAAAAGCAGATTTATTGGCTTTTCTGATGATTTCTTCCAATAGCGGATATGTTTCTGTTGTAATCAGAAGATTAAGACCTGCCCTTTTCCCCGTTTGCTTTCGATATGTTTTTGCGGCATTAAATGCAATTTCAATATCTGCCGGTTTATGAATGCTGAAATGAACATTGCCGAATACCTTACACCTTTTGGCAAAGGATTCATTCATCGTTAATCCATTTGTAGTTATATTCGGAAGAATGCTTTTGCTTCGTGCATATTCAGCAAGCTCGATAATATGTGGATATAAGGTCGGCTCTCCGCCGCCAAACGATATGGACAAAACAGATAATGCCGAAAGGTTATCTATAATTCGCTTTGCTTTATCGAAATCTATATCAATATTACCATCACTTTTAACTGTATTGTAGCAGCCCTTGCAATACATATTACAACGGGTTGTAACCGCAAAATGAGCGTCTAATGGAGAAGCAAATACATTATTAATATAATGCGCTTTATCGTTTTTCTTGATTCCGATTGAATCCGCCATTGCATTGTTCACATAGCCGACAAAACCGGGCTTTTCAAAGAAAACGATACCGCCGAATTTTTCTCGTCTTGTTTTAATAATCATTGTTTAACCTCAACCAATAATGCTTGTTAGTATCGGATCTATCAAAAACGCACATAAAATAAAGGTGGTAATTAACACAGCGAGAACGCCACCAAAGGATACAAGTATCATTTTAACAGCTTTTATTCCGCTGACAACCCCTCTGTGGCATGTTTTTAAAATAAAAAAGGTAGAAACTGTCGGAACAAGAACGATTAAAATAACCTCAAACCAATATTCAAAAAATGTACCATAGTTCATTGTAAATGCAAATACAGTAGCAATAATGATTAAAATAACGGATATAGGAATAGAAATGAAATAAAAACGCTTGCCTGCTCTTTCTTTATCAATTTCTCCTGCATCATTTTTCGGAAGTTTAATCAAGGAAGCAATCCAGATTAGTACCATAGCAGGAAAAATTGCCACAGCCTGATATAATACAGAAAACACAAGATAGCCTGAGCCTCCTGAAAAATTAGCCATATTAAACGGACGAACTTTTAAAATCTTATTCTTCTCTTTCTTATTTTTCATAATAATCACCCCTTAAGGTCATTGTATATTATACTGTATGACAAGTAAATACAAGAAGCGTGCAATTTATACAAATTTAATATATGATAAGTTTAGCTTTTACTTTTAAAATCAATACCCGCTAATTTTGCTTGTTTACACAAGTCTTTTGTTTGTAACTTATATTGTTTTCCGTCTTTTATAAAATAGGTTCCGCATTGTCTGAATTCAAAATCAACATTTTTTCTTACACATTGTTCTCTGATATCCAGCACCCAATTATAATTCAGCGGTCTTGCATTGATATCGGATTCTCCGCCGACAACAACCAATTCAATATCATCAAGATACTTTTCAATATCTATTCGTTCTAACAACGGCTGTGCGGTTATACATTTATGCTTGATCGGCAAATCTTTAAATATGGATAATTTATAATCAGCATTTTTCTGATTTTCAATCGTACAGCATACAACAACATTGTCATAGCCAGCATTCCAATCATTCGGAATACATTGCATAAACCGATCTATTCTCTTGGTCAGAAACAGAAAAGTACAGTCCTGTCTTTCCTTCATCATTTTCCAGCAGTCAGCTCTCCACGCATCTGCTTCTTCAATCAGAAAATCTGTAGAAAAACACAGATAAACAATTCCGGATTTCATTTTGTAATTGCCGTTTTTTAATTTCTCTAATGGCTTTTCAAAGTCTTTTGTCTTTACAATTTCATTTGTATCTATATTTCTTTTTGAATCGCCCTTGTGAATATAGCAATGCAAACAGCCATCACTACATTTTTTGCATCCTCTCCAAGGATTCCACATTGCCATAATAAATCACATAGCCTTTCCTATATTATAATTTTGATTATACCATTATTAAAAACAAATGCAACATTAAGAATTCTAAACATCACATAAACTCAAAGAAAATAGCTTGCGAAAAGAATATAAATCTTGTATAATATAATTGCTATAATTTTGCTGATTTTCATTTATACGGCTTTGCGATTGCCGATTAGCCAAACAAGAATTGAACAAAATAGTTTTGGCTAGAGCAAAGCTGTGTATGCGGAAATCAGCAAACACAATGTAATGAGGTGAAAATTTTGAAAATCAATGTAAAAGAAAAGGTCGGAGAGGGCCTTTCCTATGCTAAATCGCGTTGGAGTAAGCCTGCAAAGGGCGAATACACCAACCTTCAGGAATTCCTCTCTTACTGCTTCGGTACAATGGGTATCTGCTCCTTTACATATCTTTGTAATGATGTAGTATCCTTTGCAAGCGGATATTTCTGCGGATCTATCATGGAAATCAAGCTTGCAGACTTTGCTACAATTTCGGTTATTGCGCTTATAGTTAAGTACCTTACCCTTTATATCGAATCCATTTCAATGACCATTTTTGAAAACCTTGGTCATCTGACCAAGAAAAAAGCCAAGGTGGCAACGATTTCTTACCTTGCCTGCATAGCTGTTGGTATTATTTGCTACCTTATTCCGTCCGCACCATTTGAAGGCATCATAAAGGGTCTTCCACAAATCTTTGGTAATATGTTTGTTGTTATGGGTGTAGGCGGTTTTGTAAACTGGTTCCTGCGTTCAAAGCTTTGCAAGAAGTATGGCCGTTATAAGCCATTTATGATGATGTACGGTGTTCCGATTGCACTTGTAACCTGTGCAATGGTTTATGTACCAACAACACTTGATTACACAACCAAGATTGTTATTCTTCATCTTCTTGTAACACTCAGAAACAGATTCTCTGTTCTCTATTATGACACAGCATCCCCAATCGTTGCGCTCATCTCTCCGAACATGGTTGAGCGTCAGAAGTATTACTCAATCGGCGGTATCTTCCTTGGCTTCCTTCGTTCACTCTTCAGAATCATATTCCCTATTCTTATTGTAGGAACAGGCGGATATCTTTCAATCAAGTCATACCGTGTATTCGTTCCTGTTCTTGCAATAGCAGGCGTTCTTCTTGGTTTGACATTTGCTAAGGTTAAGGAAAGAGTTGCTTCCAACACAGAGGTTGCACCTAAGATTGATTTCATGAAGAGTGCAAAATCACTTTTCTCAAACAAGTATTTCTGGATTATCAACCTTGCAACCGCATTCAACCTCTGGAATGGTCTTTCAGACGGCGTTATCAATTACATTTTCATCTACAACATGAGAATTGAATGGATTATCGGCTTCCTTAGTGTTATCGGTATTACAAGCGTAATCGGTAATCTTATGACACCGATCCTTATCAAGAAATTTGAGAAGAGAACCTGTATTATCTTTATGCGTACAATCTGGGCTGCTATTACAGCTTGCTATCTTATTGCAATTAAGCTTAACAGCGTTGTTCTTCTTGTTTTATTCATTTTCATCCGTTCAGCATTCTCAGCAGCAAGTAACGGTATTTCAAACAACCTTACTGCCGATGTTCTTGACTATCATCAGTGGAAAACAGGAGAAAGAGCAGATAACATTCAGAGTGTATTCAGCTGGATTACTACACCAATCGTTACACTTCTTGGTCTTGTATCTCCTTTCGTTTTCGGCAAAGTCGGCTTCACATCAGACTGGGATGTTCTCTTCGACTCATCAATCTTTACACAGGTTATGAGCGCTCATGTAATCCTTACAGTTACAGGTCTTATTATCTCAACACTTCCATTTATCTTCTACAACTACACCAAGGCAGACCACGACAGATATGTTGAAGAAATTGCTGAAAGAGAAGACACAGCGAAGGCTGAGGCAATGGGCTTAACACTTGAGGAATACAGAGCAAGCCTTGAGGTAGAAGCTCAACAGGCTGAAACTGAAGCAGAAGCAGAGGCTGAAAATAATGAAACTATAGAAGAGGAGGTTACATCAGTATGAAAAAAATAGTTAAAGCTTTAACTGTAATACTCACTCTTGCAGTTCTTGCAGCATCCTTTGCAGGGTGCTCTCAGAAGAATGACCAGAAGCTTGAATATAAAATTGAAAACAACGAAGTCATCATCACAGGATATACCGACTCTACAGAGAGAACAGAAATTGTTGTTCCGGATGAGATTGAAGGCTACCCTGTAACTGAAATCGCTGATTTCAGCTTATTCAACGCTGATTCACTTACAAAAATTACAATCGGCAAGAATGTTAAAACAATCGGCACATGGGCTATGACGAACAACCAGCGTCTTCAGGAGTTTGCTGTTGATAAGGACAATGAAAACTTTACGGCAGTAGACGGTATCCTCTTCACAAAGGATATGAAAACCATTATTTATTATCCAAACTCCAAAGGAATAGAATACTCAAAATTCGGCGATCCGCTTCAAAGAGATTCTAAAAAAGACGATTTCAAGAAAATTGTATACACCATTCCTGAGGGTGTTGAAACAATCCGCTCCAAGGCATTCTATAAATGCTATTACATTGATAATGTTGTAATCCCTGACAGCGTTAAAACGATTGAAGAAAAAGCGTTCCACCGCTGCAGTGCACTTGCAACACTTGATTTGCCAAAGAATCTTGAATTCATCGGCAAGGATGCATTTGCATACTGCGAGCTTATCGAAACAGCTACAATCCCTGCAACAATCAAAGAGATTGAGGATTATGCTTTCTTCAACTGCACAGGTATTAAGGTTCTCAACATAGAGGCTCCTGAGGCAAATATCAAGCAGGGCAAAAAGTGGAAGCCTACCAGCAAGGGTAAGGAAAACACAAATGTTGAGATTAACTGGGCAAAATAAGCACGGTTTAGCTTGTAGTTTTGTCGGCTAAAAATCGGCATTGAAGTCCGGCAATAATACATCACAATTTTAAACAGCCGCTCTCTGCGGCTGTTTATTTTTTATGTAAAAGAGTATTCTTTTAGGCATAAAAAAATACGAACACAAAAGTGTTCGCATTTTTGTCTAACCACTACAAAAAAGATGTATTTGGCAATTATGTGTATGGATTTGAACCCTTTAACCAGAATTATTTATATATCATTTTCCTAAACATTTAGTTTGAAGATATATATTGCAATTTTAGACTGACACAGATGCGGACTGTATATAGATTTCATTATACAGCTTTTCAATATCTGAAAGATGAGAGTAATTTTCTGCTTGTGTAAGAAGACTCTGTGCATTTTCATACACGGATACTGCTCGATTATATACAGATGCAGCTTTTACATATGCCTTCAAATCACGTCTTGCCTTTAATGCGTCTGCAATTCCTTCTGTTTCTCTTCTTTGTATTTCTTCCTTTTCAGCCTCATCCGGCTTCTTTATATAATCATATCCGTATTTGTTTATCAATTTTACGGTTGTCATTTTTGAACGCGCAAGTGCAATCGCGTCTGAGCGTATTTCACGCTCCTCCTTAGTTCCTTTGGGGAGAGCCCTTGCTGATTTGAGTTCACCTTTAGCATCCTCATAAAAATATACAGGGCCAAGTTCAACTATTTTTTCGGCTGCTTCAAGCTTAAGTTCATAACGCCGTGTTGAAAACTTTTCAAGTTCCTCAATAACTATGGGCATACTATCCATTTCTTTATTCATTCTAATCTGTCTTTTTATATCTGCTTTCGCTTCTCTGATTGCCTCTTTACGCTTTAACTGTTCGTTTGCGCTTGATTTAGGCATAGCCTTTGCTGCCGCAAGAGCAGATTTATCAACTTCCTTTTTTCCTGATTTTTTATATTCTGCAGCAGTATGAATTATATCCATGCCTTGCTGTAATTCATCATCATCAAGGGCACCGCATCCGTAATCCTCAAACATTGCACGGATTTTAAGAACATGAACATAACCCTTATGTTTGCTTTCTGTTAAATCATAGAAGAAGTAAGGAATTACATTTAATACTGCACCGATAATAGAGCATATAATAAGTACATGAAAGAGATTGTTTCTTATCACATCATTATAAAGAACATCATAATTATCTTTAACCCCCATATATTCATATATCGAAGGAAGAACCAAACCGGTAAAAAATCCGATTACCGTGCCTATCACACCGAAAGATATAAATATTCCGTCAACACGCACACCTGTTTTCCACTGATGATAATCACGCATATCTGCATTTATGTTCGGAAGATAAATATTTCCAAATGTGTTGATAAAGTTATTGAGGAACATAAGCACACATATCATCAGAAGATTTTTGTAAGAAAAATACAGTATTGCAAACAGTAGAATATTAAGTAGGTTACATCCGATTAAAAGATTTCTCTTTCCAAACTTTTTTATAAACAGCGGTGCAAGCAGCATAGACCAAAGAGAGGCATTCCCTACAACTGTATTTGCAATTCCCAACTGAGCTGCCTTTTCTCCATTAAATGCATAAACAAAAGACCATGAAAGAACTACATAGTATGCACCCTCAAGAAAGCCTATCCAAGCTGCGGAATTAATTATCCAGAAATACTTATTTTTTGAGACCTCTCTTATTGAGTCAATAATACTTATATATTCAATTTTCTTTTTCGGAAGTATAAGTCGTTCCTTTACATGACGGAAAAATACCAGACTGACAATAAGTCCAACCACCGTAAATGCCGGATAGATTATACGATATGTTTTGATATTATTAAGTCCCCAAGTGAGACCTGCAATAGTAGGAATAACAAGATTTGTAATGCTCGGAGCCAGTGAAAATATGATTTGTGAAATACTCATTACTGTTGCTCTTTCCTGAGCATTCGGCGACACAATTTGCTGTATATATGCAAAGCTATCATTATATATTGATAATACAAAAGATATTATTATAAAAAATATTTCAACAACAATGGCCTTTGTTATGTAGTCCCAGTTTTCAAACGGCAGCCATACAAATACAGTTGAAATAAGCACAATAGGGAATGGGCATATTTTCAAAAACGGAAGGAATTTACCGCCCTTCATTTTATGATTATCGTAAAACCAACCTCTGAAAATCCCAAGTGGTATGCCTATGATATTTGCAACTATAAGCATTATTGACAGATCAAGCGGCTTTAGTCCGATACTTGCACCTACAAGGAAGTTCGCCGCATCAAGACCGATAACAGTGGCGAGGGTTGTGGTCCAGTGTACACCGAATCCAGCCAGTCCGAGAGAAACAATTTCTTTATATGGAACATAGTTGTCCTTAGCCGGGTTGCTCCAATATCTTTTTGCAGTTGTGATAGTATTACCTATCTTTTGTTTTACATTAGGCATAAATAATTCCCCTTTCCTTCATACTATAACATAGAATTATATATAAGAAAAGCAGGAAATAAATAAAAGTAAAAAGAGGTAGGATGTACTACATAATTTGCAGGAATCCTACCTTAAAAAATAAGCATTTAATAATGAAAATACAAACTAAAAATCCTACCGACAAAAATCGACAGAATTTTTAGTTATGGCGCAGAAGGAGAGACGCTCCTCTTGCTATCGAAAGGTCCATCGGACCTTTCTCCCAAATTTTTGCAGCCTACGGCTTTAAAATTTGGAGCCACGTGTTCGAGTCTCTCCATTATAAGAAACAAAAACGGATAAGCGCAAAGCTTATCCGTTTTTATTTGGCGCAGAAGGAGAGACTCGAACTCTCGCGGCGGTTACCCACCCTACGCCCTTAGCAGGGGCGCCTCGTCACCAACTTGAGTACTTCTGCAAGCTGACGGGTTTTACCTGTCAAGTTGTTGCACCATCAAGGTGCTTTAATACTATAACAAAATAACAAAAAAAAGTCAACAGCAAATTGAAAAATATATAAATTAAAATTTTCAACATAAACTATTATCGGTGGTTATAATGAATAAAAAACTTTTTAAATATGAAATTATCGGATTTATTTTTGTTTCTGTTATCGGAACGCTTTCTCATTTTCTTTATGAATGGCTTGGTTCAAACAAAATCGTAGCATTATTCTGCCCTGTAAACGAAAGCGTATGGGAGCATTTAAAGCTGCTGTTCTTCCCCTATCTGATCTGGACGATTATTGAATACTTTTTACTTAACAAAAAAGAAAACTATTTTTCATCAAAAATCAAGGGTGTTTTATGCGGTATTCTGTTTATCGTAACCTTTTTCTACACCTACAGCGGAATTACGGGGAAAACCAGCACCTTTATTGATATTCTTGCATTTTTTGCCGGAACAGCAATATCATTTATAATTAGTTATATCATAATGCGAAACAGCAAGAGAGGCTCTAAAATCGGAGAAATTATTTCCATTCTACTATTCCTATGTATATCCATTCTGTTCTTCGTTTTTACCTTTATGCCCCCGCTTATTCCCCTTTTTGAAGACCCGCAAAAATTCACTTATGGTATATAAAAAGAAAGCACAAGGAACCAAGCCTTGTGCTATATAACCCTATCACTGTGCTATTTTTTCTGCTATTTCTATGTTAAAACTAAAATTTGCTCTTGAACCTTTAATTTTTAATTTGCCGGAATTGTATTGTGATATATCAATATCTCCTTCAAATGTGTCGTCGGCTAATACAATCTCGCCTTTTTCATCATCTACAAACATCAATACAAAATCGCCACTATTTACAAATAAATTGATTTTCAGTATTTTATTTTCTGCATCATTAATCTTGCAAATTGTATCAATTCCATTAAAAACTTCAACTTTATAGTTATACCTTCCGGCATCTTCATCTATTGTTCTAACAGCTAATTTATAACTACCATGCTCTGAATTATCAACACTACGACCGATAAAAAACAAAAACAAACATAAAAACAATATAAAGCCTAAATACAAATATTTCATTGGAAAGTTTTTCATATTCATATACTCCTTTAAACACTATGGACAGTTTTCTGTTTTAACCCCTGTGTTCTGCAAAACAGCCGTGTTTTATTCACGGCTGTTGCATTATCTTTACTTATTATGACCTCTTTTAAATCTTTTAGCGCCTTCTTCACGGAAAGCATCAATGCCGCCCTTTTCATCATAAAGCTTTGCTGCTTCGATACAGATATCAAGAGAAAGATTGATACATTCTTCGCTCATATTATCAGGTGTATCAAGGCGGGTATGATAATAAGTTTTCGGATCATGGTTTACACCGCAGAAGCCGGCAGCCATAAGTCCGTGACGGCTGAAAGCCTCTGAATCAATAGCACCCGGATAAAGCTCCGTTTCAGGCATTTCTATACCACAGTTAACACCTGCTTCATAAATAACCTCTGAAACAGCGTTCGAGTTCTTCTGTGTACCTGTGCAGCCCTGTGTATAAATCTGGAGCTGTTCGATTTCACGCATTGTATCCATAGCAATAAAGATTGTTTCAACATCTGAAAGATCTTCCTTATGTCTTTTTGCATATGCAAGAGAACCGCGAAGTCCTGCTTCTTCAGAGCCTGCAAGAAGCGCGCAAACCTCTGTATTTTTAAATCTGAAATCATTTTCTGCCATTTCCTTTAAAACGCCCATAGCGATGAAATCAGCAGTAAGATTATCATTTGCACCGTCAACAATAACTTTCCAGTTGATAAAGAAGCAAATTGCAATAAAGAACGGAATCAGAATAAGCTGAATAATTCCTGCAACAAGCCAGAACTTGCTTTCATAAGTTCCGTTGCCTACAAGCGCATAAATTACCCAGATTACATCAAAAATTGAAACTGCGATCAGACCTCCGATTGAACCGCCCATTACAGGTGCAAGGCTCTTTAAACCGCCGTGAAGTGAATAGGTCCATTCATTTACAGCATCTGTATGACCGCCGAAGATAATTCTTCTTTTCAGTTCGCCTGACGGAGCACGGCGAGCCATAACATTTCTTGAGGTTTTCTTTGGGAAAAGAAAATCAACATATTCACGATACATAAGGAATTGGAAAATCAAACAGGAAAGTGCAAAAAGAACCAATACAGTTGCTATAATTGCAAGAACACTGTTTGTAACAACGCTTTTATATGTAAGCCAGAAACAGATTACAGATATAATACCTATAATACCTGCAGGCGGAATCCATCCGAAGAAAGAGCCCGGATGAAGATCAAAATCTTCCACCTCAACCTTATCAGACCATTTTTCAAGCTCGCCTGCTAAATATTTCTGCGCCTTTCTTTCACTGCTTGTACCGGGAGCACGCTCCTTAAAATTTTCACAAACATAGCGGATACCGTCTACCATATATTTTTGTGTAGCTTCGGAAGCGCCCTTTGTAAGTCTCATATAATTATCCCCTTTCGATATAAACTAATATGATTATACTATATATAACAGTATCTTTCAATGATTTTATGACATAAGTTTTTGACGGGTGTGAATTGTCACTCTCAAAATATTATTGATTTTATATAGAAATTGTATAGTTTTTTTTCTTTTGCACAAAAATATTTCTATAATTTTGTTCATTGTCAACAAAACTTTAGTCTGCTAAAATATTGTTATCGATTTGAAAT